>NZ_JBTXLW010000005.1:0-228785 GCF_054871795.1 Enterococcus sp. LJL51
AAAATGCTCTTCAACACACCTACTCCAATGGACCGCTGGAATGTTTAAACAACCATATCAAAGTTTTAAAACGGAATGCGTATGGCTTCCGTAGCTTTTACAATTTCAAACTGCGAATTATGATTCGTCACGGCAACGCTTTAATTGTAAACTAAAAAAGACCAAGAGAAATGTTTCCTCTTGATCTTCAAAAATTCTAAGATTTCTCTTCACCAACATTAGTTGACAAAGAGCCCTTTTTTATTAAACGAAAAGACAGATACTAAACAACATCTTGTGTAATTCCCAGGTTTCAGGACGTCCATCTTAATTGCTTTTACCGTCTATTCTTCACCTGTCTCAATCAAATCTCCATCGTGATGCAGGAAATAGATTAATGTTTGCAGTTCATTGGTTAGATCGACATTTTGAATCAATACATCTGATGGCGCTGCCAGACGGGCAATGGTAAAGTTTAAAATTCCTTTAATCCCCGCTTCAGCTAGCTGATTTACAACATCCTGCGCTTTTCTGGCAGGTAGCGTTAAAATTGCCACCTCAATTTGTTGAATCTTGATTTGCTCCAGCATATCCTCGATAGGATAGACAGGAACACCATCTACGATTCGTCCAACGATTTCTTCGTTGATATCAAAAGCACAGCTCACACGAATACTGTTGCTCTGATGAAATTTGTACTTCAATAAGGCACTGCCCAGATTCCCAACACCAATTAAAGCTACATTGGTTAATTCATCATCATTTAGTGTTTTACCGAAAAAGTTCATTAGATTTTCTACATCATAGCCATAGCCCCGTTTTCCCAGCTCACCAAAGTAAGAAAAATCTCTACGAATCGTAGCGCTATCAACTTGAACTGCTTCACTCAACTCAGTTGAGGAAACTTTACTTTTACCAGCATCATATAAAATACGTAAATAACGATAATATAAAGGAAGCCTACGCGCAGTGGCTTTTGGTATCGTTTGCTCTTTCACATTCATACCTCCAACTCATTCTATATCTCCACTACTAATAATAGCAGTTCCAAGAGCTAAAAAGCAACGTTGGTGCTCATAAAAAACTATTTATTGCCTAAATCTTCTGTTTTATAACCTACAGCTTCTTATGTAACTGAATTTTTTAGTATTTTATGCTAAACTAAGAAAGATTACGATGAAATGAGGATAGAACCATGATCTTACTACAAGCAAATCAGATTGCCCGTTTTTTTGGCGCTGAAACTTTGTTTGAAAATATACAAATGGAAATAGCCGACAACAGCCGGATTGCTCTGGTAGGTCGGAATGGTGCTGGAAAATCTACACTTTTGAAAATCATTGCTGGAGTAGAGGCTCCGGATGCTGGAACTATTTCTAAAACCAAAACAGCTACCATTGGTTATCTTGCTCAGGACACTGGGCTGGACTCTGAAAAAAACATCTGGGATGAAATGCTGCTGGCGTTCTCAGCTATTACTGCTATGGAAAACAGAATGCGGGAGCTAGAACAGCAGATTAGTCAGACAGATCCTGAGGCAGCTAATTACCCTTCAATCTTAAAGGAATACGATAGACTACAGCAGGACTTTTCAGACAAAAACGGCTACAGCATGGAAAATGAGATTCGTTCTGTGCTGCATGGCTTCGGTTTTGATGACAGCTTTTACGATCGTCCGGTAGCCTCACTGTCTGGGGGACAAAAAACTCGTTTGGCATTGGCCCGAATGTTACTCCAGAAACCAGACTTGCTGATTCTCGACGAACCAACCAATCATTTGGATATTGAGACCTTGTCGTGGCTAGAAGGCTACCTGCCAAACTACTCTGGCGCACTGCTGATTGTTTCTCATGACCGTTATTTTTTAGATAAGGTCGTAACTGAAATCTATGAAATCAGCAGACGAAAGATGCGCTACTACAAAGGAAATTACTCTAAATACCTTGAACTAAAAGCCGAACAGCTAGCTAGTGAATGGAAAGCATTTGAAAAACAGCAAACTGAAATTCAAAAGCTGGAAGATTTTGTCGCTAGGAACCTAGTACGGGCTTCTACGACCAAACGGGCGCAAAGTCGTAGAAAAACACTGGAAAAAATGGAGCGGCTGGATCGCCCTGCCGGAGATGAAAAATCTGCTAATTTTCTTTTTGATATTGAGAAGGTTTCCGGGAACGTCGTTTTACAAGTTGAAGACGCGGCGATTGGCTATGATGACACAATCCTTTCTGCTCCTATTACTATGGATATCCGCCGACAGGAAGCAATTGCATTAGTTGGACCCAACGGTATTGGAAAATCCACACTCTTAAAATCGATTATCGGCACGTTACCCTTTATTAAAGGACAAGCTTTTCTCGGAACAAATGTTTCAATTGGCTACTATGATCAGGAGCAGGCAACTCTTCATGGCAACAAAACCGTTTTGGCAGAATTATGGGATGAGCATCCAACGACTCCGGAGAAAGATATCCGCAGTGTTTTAGGCAGCTTTTTGTTCAGCGGGAATGATGTAGAAAAAACTATTCCATTATTAAGCGGCGGAGAAAAAGCCCGTGTTGCTCTGGCTAAGCTGTCAATGAATAAAGAAAATTTTCTGGTTCTTGACGAGCCAACTAACCACCTAGACATTGACAATAAAGAAGTATTGGAAAACGCCTTGATTGATTATGAAGGCACCTTGCTCTTTGTTTCCCATGACCGCTACTTCATTAACCGAATTGCTACCAAAGTCATTGAACTATCGGAAAATGGAAGTAAGCTCTACTTAGGCGATTATGATTATTATTTAGAAAAGAAAAAAGAAGAGGAAGAGCTTGCCGCTTTAGCCGCAGGTGAAGCGCAAGAGAAAGAAGTATTCGCCAGCAATAAAAATAACTTTTACCAGAACAAAGAAGCTCAGAAAATCTTAAGAAATCTGAAACGAAAAATTACTCAGATTGAAGAAACTCTCAGTAAATTGGATGAGCATATTGCTGAATTAGAAATAGAAATGAGCCGTCCTGAGGTTGCCGATGACCATGTCGGGCTGATGGAACTTAATAAAAAGCTGGAAAAAGCACATGAAGAACAAGAACAGCAGCTACAAGAATGGGAAGATTTGAGTCTTGAATTAGAAGAAATGGAGTCTTAGAACACCCTATTTGAAGCTTTTTCTAAACTTCAGCTTTCTCCTTCAATTATCAGAAAAATGTTGAGTTTTCAGCCTTAATAAATAGTTATTTGCCTATTTATTGAGGTTGAAAGGGCTATAGGGTTTGTCCTAAGGATAAACCCTACAGCTCTTTTTTACGTCTAACTTTTCAGCTTTTCTTGTTTCTTTAGTAATTCTACGTAATGTGCTGATAACTGGATAGCGAAGGAACCAGAGCAAAATTAGACTCGCTTTGGACAGGTCCTCTGCCGCTTAAATAGCTGTCCTGCCAAAAAGAAGCCAACCAGCTGCCGGAGCTGTTCTGCTGATGCTTTAATAAGCGCTCCTGAAGTACTCTGCCAGTTCCTTCAGAAAATTCTTCCAGACTGCGGCTGAGTTCTTTGCTTTCTTCAGCCGTTATAAAGGGACTCGCCCAATTAAACAGCTCCACTAATGTATCTTCTAAATCAGGAACAGGCAGCTTTTCCAAATGAGGCAATCGTTTTTTTTATATTTATGCAAGTTTTTTTCCAACACCTTCCTGCAAACAAATGTAAACGCTCACTAACTTATTATACCAATTTTTCTGAGCATTTATAAAAGTTTACAAAAAAAGCCCCTATTATCAAAAATCAATTTTTTTGGTAATAGGAACTTTATTATTATTTTTCTCTTGTATCGATAATGATTGTTACTGGTCCATCATTTGTCAGTGCTACATCCATATCTCCGCCAAATTCTCCGGTTTCAACAGAGATGCCGGTTGCTTCCAGCTGCTGATTAAATGCTTCATACAACGGAATAGCCTGCTCAGGACGTGCGGCTTGAATAAAGCTCGGTCGATTTCCCTTTTTAGTATCTGCATATAGCGTAAATTGTGAAATACTAAGAATACTCCCCTGTACTGCCTGAATATCCAGATTCATCTTACCTTCATTATCCTCAAAAACACGCAGTTTACTAATTTTTCGAACTAAATAGGCAGCATCTTCCAGCGTGTCCTCTTCATGAATACCTAGCAGAATCATGAAGCCATGACCGATTTTCCCAATCACTTTCTGTTCCAGTTTTACACGGGCACTGGAGACTCTTTGAATCACAGCTTTCAACTTACTCCTCCTATCCGTTCGTCCGGCGAACACTGTAAATGTCTGGTACACTTTTGATTTTATCGACAATTGTTTTCAAATGAGAAAGATTTTGGATTTTCACAGTGATATGAATCGTCGCCATCTTATCTTTTGTCGGCTTTGCCTCCACACTGACAAGATTTTTAGTCATTGAACTTATTACTTGTAAAACATCGTTCAATAAACCGCTGCGGTTATAGCCGTAGATTTCCAAATCTGCATCATATTCCTTATGAATATTATCTGCGTTCTCCCATTCCACTTCAATCATCCGTTCAGCCAGCTCTTCCTGATGCTGTACGTTAGGACAATCCGCCCGATGAATAGAGACTCCTCGTCCCTTAGTAATATACCCTACGATTTTATCTCCCGGAACCGGATTGCAGCAGCGGCTCAAACGAATCAGTAAATTATCAATTCCCTGAATCACAATCCCGCCTTCATGCCGAACCTTCATTTTATCTGATTCTTTCTTCACCGGCTGAGTCATCAGCTCTTCCGCTTCCTGCTTTTGTTTCTCCAGTTCAATCTGCTTCCGTTCCTTCTCAGTCAAACGGTTGGAAACGACCTGGGCACTGATTTCACCATATCCAACCGCCGCATATAAATCATCCTCAGTTTGATAGTTGAACCGCTCTAAGGCTTCAGCAATTTTTGCCTTATTCATAAACTCTTTAGGCTGGAAGCCGTGTTCGTTTAGGTATTTTGTAATTGCATCATGTCCTTTAATGACATTGACTTCTCTATCCTGTACCTTGAAAAAGCGTTTAATCTTATTTCTCGCCTTACTTGTTTTAACCATCTTCAGCCAGTCACGACTCGGACCAAAAGAGTTTGGCGAGGTAAGGACTTCAATTATGTCTCCATTTTTCAGCGTGTAGTCCAGCTGTACCATTTTGCCATTAACCTTGGCACCGGTTGTTTTATTGCCAATTTCCGTATGCACGCTGTAAGCGAAGTCCAGTGGACCAGAGCCCTTCGGCAATTCGGTTACATCCCCAGTCGGAGTAAAAACATAAACCTTGTCACTAAAGATGTCTCCTTTAACACTTTCCATAAAATCAGATGCATCATAGCTTTCATCTTGAAGTTCAAGAATTTCTCTAAACCAGCTCAGCTGTTTACCAGATGGATCTTCCTCCACCTTATCTGTCTTGCCTTCTTTATACGCCCAGTGAGCAGCTACCCCGAACTCAGCAATTTGATGCATCTCATGTGTTCGTATCTGAACCTCAACAGGATTTCCTTTTGGACCAATCACAGTTGTATGGATGGATTGATACATATTAGCTTTCGGCATAGCGATATAATCTTTAAACCGTCCAGGCATAGGTGTCCATTTTGTGTGGATTGCGCCCAGTACCGCATAGCAGTCCTTAATCGAGTCAACAATCACACGGATTGCCAGTAAATCATAGATTTCTGTAAACTGCTTCTTCTGGTCCTTCATCTTCCGATAAATCGAATAAATGTGCTTTGGACGGCCATAAATTTCAGCATAAATTTCTAAATCTTCTGTAGCCTTTTTGATATCTTCAACCGCTTCAAAAATATATTCTTCCCGTTCTTCACGTTTCGACTGCATTAAATGAACAATCCGGTAGTACTGTTTTGGATTGATGTAGCGAAGTGCTGTGTCTTCCAACTCCCATTTGATACGGCTCATCCCTAAGCGATGAGCTAAAGGCGCATAGATTTCCAGCGTTTCCTGTGCAATTCTTCTTTGCTTATCATCACGTAAATGCTTTAATGTGCGCATATTGTGCAGTCTATCGGCTAACTTAACCATAATTACCCGAAGATCCTGCGCCATCGCCAACAGCATCTTACGGTGATTTTCAGCCAGTTGTTCTTCATGAGACTTATATTTGATTTTTCCAAGCTTGGTCACGCCATCAACAAGCATAGCTACATCTTCGCCAAATTCATTTTTTAAGTCATCCAGAGTCACATCTGTATCTTCTACTACATCATGAAGAAACCCTGTAGCTACGGTATGAGGGTCCATATGCAGCTCAGCAAGAATACCTGCAACCTGAATCGGGTGAATGATATACGGCTCTCCAGATTTTCTGACTTGCCCCTCATGTGCCTCTTTTGCGTACTCGTATGCTTTCCCAACAAAAGCAGTGTGTTTCTCTGACATATATTTTGATACAATCCTTATAACTTCCGGTCCTGTTACAATTTCATCTTTCGGCATCGTTCTCACTCTCCTTCAGCTTTCAGCGGGTAGCTTTGTCCGCAATTCTTCACCAAGCCTAAAACTACAGACTTGCTGCAGAAAAGTACCATGGCAAAATCTTTTCAATCTTAAAACAGCATAGCAGAATTTAGCTGGAATCAGCGACTGTCTTTTCACTGCCGATGCTCTTTTAAAAGTGCGTATTTATTGTTTGCTGTCATTTTCCTACACGCCTTTGTTGTCATTTGCTTAGGAGTATTCGGTACAACAACAGCTATTTTTTGTAAAAAAGAAAAGTACTACTTGAAGCAGCAGCACTTTCAATACCCTCTTATTATACTCTAAAATCCCAAATTTTCAATTCCTTCATTTCTCGGAATCATGTAAATAAAGGTAGAATTTCTCTAGGATTGTTCACACCAATAGTCGTTGCTCCAGTTTGAAGCAATATTTCCATCTCCAATAAGGTCGGATTGTCTACGTTCACTTGGATTTCCAGATAACGGTCCCGCATTGTTCGAAACATCCCTAAATTAAACAACGCCGTCTCAACTGACAAATTAGAGCCTAGGGAAATCAGCTTCACGTTTGTCCGTCCAATCTGAATGGCGATTCGTCCCCGTTCCTCCTCTGTCATCTCTTCGATATCAATAAAAAAACCTAGTTCTCCTTTTCCAAAAGCCAGTGGTGCCAACATTTGATAGGTTTGTTTACTGATTGAAAGATTTTCTAAAGTAGCAGTAATTTGAACCTCTGTCGCTCCATCCCGATATAGTTCCCCTGTTTCAAACGCCTGTTTCGCCAAGGTGCCGACTCCTAATGGGTAATCGGCAATACTGCCAACGTGAACTTCAGTGCCCTCTAGAAGCTGTTTCGTTCGCCTCACATGATACGGCAAAACATATATCATTTTTATTTTATATTCCCTGATAAATAAAACTTCTTCTTTTAACTGCTGGTCGGTCATTGCCGGGTCCAGCAAAATAACAGAAATCCGATTTAAATCAATCCCCATATTCAACCCCCTTGCGACAACAATTCTTGTTGATAGCTAACCGCACTCAATGCATACAGCGGAGCCGTTTCAGCTCTTAAGATACGAGGTCCTAAACCACAGCATATGCCTCCGCTTTGCTCAAACAACGCAATCTCTTCAGATGAAAAACCGCCCTCCGGTCCAAACACAAACAGTAGCCGTGCACCTGTGTTAAGACTTGTTAACACGTCAACAAGTTTGCTCCGCTCATTTTGTTTTGCTGATTCCTCATAAGCAATCAGCACTTTATCATAGGTTGAAAACATAGCAAGCAGCTGTGCTTCTTTTTCCAGTAACTGTATTTCAGGAACTCTTTGACGGTGAGATTGTTCAGCCGCTTCCTGAGCTATTTTTATCAGCCGCTTCGTTTTGGCAGCCAGCTTTTTGTGATCCCATTTAACAATCGAATTTTGAGCCGGAAAGCCAATAAAGCTGCTGCTGCCTAGCTCTGTTCCTTTTTGCACAACCCATTCCAGCTTATCTCCTTTGGGTAGTCCGCAAGCAATGGTTACGTGGATGGGCAGTTCCTTATCCGCTGTTTCTTTAGACAGTTCTCTAACTGAGACCGTCTGTTCATCAATCGCTGTTATCTCTCCCAATACAACGATGCCGTCCTCAAACACTAAATAAAGCTCTTCTTCCGGCTTCATACGCATGACCCGTACAATATGATGATAATTTTCGTCTGTTACAGCAAAGACTTCTTGATTTCTATAAGATTCTTTTACAAAATAGCGCTGCATATTATTCGTCCTCTGATTTTTTTAAAATAATGGCATACCAGTCACCTTGCTGGAATATCTGATCCACCTGAAAACCAACACTTGTCATCTTTTCAAGAATCATCTCTTTTTTCTCTCTAATAATCCCTGAAACAACAAACGTCCCGGAATTTTTCAATAAGCGATATGCATCTTCCACCATCAATACAATGATATCTGCCAGAATATTCGCTACAATCACATCAGCTTCAACTGCGATTTCTGTCAATAGATTGTTTGCACCAACCTGAACATCAGCAGCAACGGGATTCAACGCCATATTTTCTTTGGCCGCAGCAACGGCTACATCGTCTAAATCATATGCATAAACAGTTTCAGCACCTAAATATTTTGCAGCAATACTCAGAACGCCGGAACCAGTTCCTACATCCAGCAGGGTTTCACCGCCCCGTAAAACAGTTTCCAAGGCCTGCAGCGTCAAACGTGTTGTCGGGTGAGTGCCTGTTCCAAATGCCATTCCCGGATCTAAAGTAATGATATGCTCTTTTGAATCTTTAGGTTCATACTTTTCCCAACTTGGTACAATCGTCAAGTATCGGGTTACCCGTACGGGATGATAATATTTTTTCCAGGCTGTCGCCCAGTCACTCTCGGCTACTTCACTAACGGTCAATTTATTTTTTCCAATCGCCAAGCCAAACTTCGGCAGCTGGGAGATATTTTCTTGGATGAACGGAACAATTTCCGGTAAAAAAGCAGTCTCTGGAAAATACGCCATAACTAACGCTCCCTCTTTAATATGAGCAAACTGATCTTTATCTAAAATCTCACCATAGATGTCGCTTTCAAAATTTTCAACATCCAGCGCATCCTCTATAGCAACACCGCTGGCTCCCGCTTCCATCATAATATTGGAGACCGCCTCGACAGCCTCACTTGTCGTTTCAACTTTCACTTCTGTCCACTTCATTTGCTTAATACCGCCTTTTTAATAGCTTGGATAAGGAAAATAGCTGTCTGTAGCTGTGCTGGCTTCCTTAATAGCTTTTTTAAATTCATCATCATTCCATACTAGTTCAAATGTTTCTTTATCCCCATCTGTCAAAAATTCAAGAAGACTATCCTGACCGTTAATCAGCACCTCATTTAGATACGTCAGTGCTCCATCAATTTCTCCTTTTGACATGCCTTTTTTCCCATCAAAAGGGATTACTGCCATATAATCTGAAGCATCAGGTATCTGCTTTACTTTTTGAGTGTTATAGAACAATAAGCCATCTTCAAACTCAATAATTTCAGATTCTGATACCACTCCCTGCGCATCATCAATTCGTTCTCCTGACTTATTTTCCGCAAATAACCGAACGACTACTTCAATCGTATGATTCCGTGTATCCCAGTCAATAGCGGTATCAAATTCAGTTATTTTCTTTTCCAGCTGCTGATTCAAATAATCGAGTATTGTTTGTTTTTTCATTAGTTATTCATCCTTCCACCCCAGGGTTTCTTGATCCACCCCAGCTTTCTTCTGTAAAGATATATATGGGTTCCCCGCAACTGCGAAACGGAGCGGCGCCTCTGTCCAAATTCCTTTATTCGGAATACCGATACGCGGCAGTTCAAGAATTTTTTGAGGATATTTCCTCTTTTCCGAAACCAAGTGCAGCGGGCTGTCAAAAATCGACTGACCATACAGTTCCCGGCTAATCCCTAATGCAGCAACCAACTTGCCTGGTCCATTTGATAACTCCGGTCCGCTACGTCCTTTCCGGTGAATAATCATCTCTTCAACACCTGCAGCCGGCTGCAGTCCTCGAATCATTACTCCTTGCGGGTGTCCTTCATCTCCGGTGACCATATTTAGAATCAAATGTGTGTGCATCGTGTATAGGTAAATTGTTCCTGGTCTGCCGTACATTGCCTGCAGTCGTGGAGTATTCCTCATACCAAAGCTATGTGCCGCCTCATCTTCCGGACCTAAATATGCTTCTGCATCAACAATATATCCTGCCAACGTGCCAGCTGCTGTTTCATGCTCCAAATACATACCCAGCAGATAGCGGGCAATCTCTTCTGTCGTGTGTTTTTCAAAGTATTGCTTGATATTATTCAATTTTGCCACCCTCTATCATACACAATCTATAGAAAATAAGCCATGAAAACAGGTAATCTTCCTGTGGTTCTCTCCAGCAAATCTAATCTTCAACCTTTGCGTATATCTTCTTATTAATAAATCACAAAAAGTCAAAGCTTGCTTTATAAAAAGCTAATCACGGCTAGTCTTGTTTTTTTAACAGTATTTATATATATTGTATCATATTCTTGCTCTTACAAAAGTATAAGAGCAAAGGGATTGACCTAATTACAAGAAAAATTTTTTTGAAAAAAGCTTGTTCATTTTTCAGCAAACATATTGATAAATCATTATTCGTCTTTTGCAGAGTCTCTTCAAATAACGTCTGCAGTAAAAAATAAATAAAATTTCTTATGCCAAATTGATTCTATCACCGGATAAAATCCTCTTACCAAACAACATGCGAATGTATGTTCTTATGATAAAAACATGGTATACTAGTGTATAAGAATTGGAATAGCTCTTCTTATTTTTTTATGTGTGTTTATTCCGGAAAGAGGATATTATTATGGCTTTCTTTAATCAGCTTTTTAGAAAAAAGGCAGACTCAGCAAAGAAAAGACCGGCAGCTTCTTCTGAACCGAAACAACTGTCTATCAATCGGCAAACCCTTGCTCCCTTCAATCTTCTGGAAAGTGAGCTGGACAGTATTTTTCAGCAAAACTACAATTCGCTACACCCGCAAATCCATTTGATTACTAGTGAAGAATTTCAGGCCCTTTCCATGATGACTGAAGTGTTGCCGGATGTCTGCTTCTTATGGACAGATGATGAAAGTAATTACGCTGGACTTTTTTATCAAGGACCGTTAAGAGGAAAAATTATGTTTCTTGATCATGGAAACCCTTTTTATGTTCCTTTATATAAAACAGTTGATTCGTTTATCCAACGGGTGGCAGATGGAAGCATTGAGAATCTATACATACCTGAACTGGGCGCTCAGTCATCGGAAAACAAGCCAGTTGCGGATTTTCCAATGAAAGCTGACAGCTCCAGTGAAATGCAGCAGAATTATGCTTGTAGTAAAATACTACTGGGGCAGCTTTCTCAGTTTTTAGATGAGGATGCTTATGCCCAAATCGCTTTTCAGGCTTTTTATCTCATGCCAAAAGAACACCTTTATGAGCTTCTGCCCTTCTTGGATAATGAAAATATGTATATTTTACAAGAGCTGCCTTATCTATTTGCTTTTCACAATTTCCTGCCTGCACGTCCTCCGCTTGAGAAAGCTGCGGAAGCTGGAAACAACTATATAAAAAGTCATGCGCAAAATGCATTGAAGCGCTATACTGCTTAGCAAGATACATGACTCTAAAACAAACAAGGATTATGAACAAAATTTCCCACCCTGTTTCCGCAATATCTAAACAGATGACAAGAACAAAATGAATTGCTGCAATACTTAGCTGTAATAAGCACCAGTTGGCACTTCATATCACTTTGCCTTCTAAGATTCAGACTTTCATTCCTGTCTTATGTGCAGTCTTGTAAGCTTTTATCAATTTACGATTATGAACAGAAAGGAAGTATTCCTATGCAAAAACCGCTAGCCTACCGTATGCGGCCAAGAAATATAGATGAAGTTGTTGGTCAAACACATCTTGTAGGAGAAGGAAAAATTATCCGCCGTATGGTGGAGGCACGTATGCTTTCTTCCATGATTCTCTACGGACCACCGGGAACTGGAAAAACCAGTATAGCCAGTGCAATTGCCGGTTCTACGAACTATGCCTTTCGAATGCTGAATGCGGCAACAGATACTAAAAAGGATTTGCAAATAGTTGCGGAAGAAGCAAAAATGAGCGGAACAGTTATTCTGCTGCTGGATGAGGTTCACCGCTTGGATAAAACCAAACAGGATTTTTTGCTTCCACATCTGGAAAGCGGACGAATTATTATGATTGGAGCAACAACTGAGAACCCCTATATTACTATTAATCCTGCAATACGCAGCCGGACACAAATCTTTGAAGTAAAACCTTTAAGCGAAGAAGATATTCAAACTGCTGTGAACTGGGCTTTGGAAGACAAAGAAAGAGGATTAGGAGAATATTCTATAATATTAGAACCAGAAGCTCTCCTGCATTTATCTCGAGCAACAAACGGCGATTTGAGGAGTGCTTTAAATGGGTTAGAATTAGCTGTAAAATCGACGAAGGAAAATAATGAGCAAAAAATTGTCGTTACACTATCGATTATTGAAGAATGCATTCAGAGAAAAGCACTGACACATGATAAAAACGGCGACGCTCATTATGATGTTATTTCTGCCTTCCAAAAATCGATTCGTGGAAGTGATGTGGACGCTGCGCTTCACTATTTAGGTCGATTAGTCGTCGCAGGTGATTTACCGATTATCTGTCGCCGTCTAATGGTTGTTGCCTATGAAGATATTGGGCTGGGAAATCCGACAGCTGCTGCGCGAGCAGTTACAGCTGTACAGGCCGCTGAAAAACTAGGCTTTCCTGAAGCTATTATGCCGTTGTCTATGACTGTTGTTGAACTCTGTCTCTCACCCAAATCTAATTCTGCAAATGCGGCATTAAGCAGGGCCATTGCAGATATCGAAGCCGGTAATGCCGGAGAGGTTCCTGATCACTTAAGAGACAGTCATTATTCTGGGGCCAAGGAACTAAACCGCGGAATTGGCTATCAGTATCCTCACGCCTTTGAAAATGCTTGGGTGAATCAGCAGTATTTACCGGATAAACTAAAAAATGCAAAATACTATGAACCGATTGACACTGGAAAATATGAACAAGCCCTTCATCAGCAATACGACCGAATTCAAAAATGGAAACAAGAAAATTCATAAATTCTCCAATGCATGGTCATTGCCGGATGGCAGAAGCTATGCTATTATAAAGATGGTTAATCTGTGATGTGCGCGTTGTCTTTTTTGTGTGTTGACCGAACATTTTATTGATATCTCGGGATCCGACTAGTATCCAGATGGGTAGCATGCCTTTTCATTTGGTAGCTCAAAATCAGGGATCGTGGAACCCACCTGCTAAGTGCGGGATCAATACTATAGGACAAATAACGGCATCGACGGATTATCCTTTTTTTAAACTTTCCAGAAACTGTGACATTAATGTAGATGTCGCAGTTTCTTTTTTTGGGGGAATACTATGCTTATTCGTTTTCTTATTTTAGCTGCAGCTATACTCGCTTTTATCATCAGTATTTATTTAAAAAAGAGCTTTCCTCTTCTTGCAGCTGCATTAAAAAAAGACATCTCTTCAGATTTTTTTGATAGCTTTAGCCGCCTGTTCTTAATTTTCGGAGTGTTGGGTATTGTAACAGCAATTATCAATCTATTTTATCTTTCCTTAGTCTATATTATCTTTCTATTAATGCTTGCCGCAGTTTTTGGAATCTCATTCTCAAAAAAAATATGAGAATTTTACCCTTTTTGATTTGAATTTCGACTGTTTTGTTCTACAATAATAGTGTAGAACGATTTAATGTTATATAAATCCTTTGGGACACCTCGCAGGATTCATATAGAGTAAATAATAAAGGAGTTGATTCCTATGTTACAAAATTATCGTAAAATCATGGTAGCCGTCGACGGCTCAGCGGAAGCAGAACTGGCTTTCAAAAAGGCTGTCAATGTAGCAATGAGAAATGATGCAGAACTACTACTAGCGCATGTCATTGACACGCGGGCTTTCCAATCCATCTCTTCTTTTGATGGGATGTTGGCTGAGCAGGCAACAGAAATGGCTAAACAAACATTGGATGACTACAAAAAACAAGCAGAGGAGCACGGCTGCGAAAAGGTTTCAACCGTTATTGAATACGGATCGCCGAAAGGAATCATCGCCAAGCAGCTTCCTCAAGATCACAATGTTGATCTTATCATGATTGGTGCAACTGGACTAAACGCTGTAGAACGGCTATTTATCGGATCTGTTTCAGAATACGTTATCCGCAATGCCGCCAGTGATGTCCTTGTTGTAAGAACAGATTTAGACAATAAGGTACCAAAAGAAGTAGAATAAAAGCTATAAAAATAGGACCCAGCCAAAAGCATTCAGCTTTTGGAAATCAGATGATGTTCACAAAAATGATTTTTTAATTTTGTGACTTTCAGTTTGTTTCCAGAAGAACAGCTTTTGTCTGGCCTTTTTTAATTGTAAGAGAGTTAGGGCAAAAGTATGACGCCTTGGAGCATAATACAAAGTAGATGAAAATTGTTAAGAAACTTTACGAAGAAATTCGAATAGCTGCTGATAGCTCCCTCAGTATTAGGAAGTAAACACGGATTAATGTCTTGCCTGCTCATTTTATTTTTTAGAATAGATTAATTTTTAGTTTGATTACTCTAGTTCATCTGTATTATAATTTTTTTCCATCTGATACTGCTCTACAATTGGGCTAAAACCTATATTCAACAGCTGTTTAGTCTCTTGCGATGATTCAGAGAAGTTCATCCCTACAACCTGTTCACGGCCAAATGCTTCCGCTAGATTTCTTATCATGTTTTCGCCATCTTTGTTGAAATCAACAAGATTCATCTGACAAATCGTCACCTGCTGTTCATTTCTCGACAATACTATTGTTCCAATCCGTTTATTTTCTTCTGAACTGATTTTATAGCCCTCATTTCCATGACTTAGCCAGTTTTGCCAAGGAGTATTGTCCGGTTCTACAATTTGTTCAGCTGCTATTTTTGAAAAAGACAGCTTACTTTGCGGTTTTTCTGTTACTTTTCTTTTTAGAACTAGAACCTTCGATGCAATATAATAGCCTAGCTTTTTATAGAGTTCAACTGCCTTAGTATTTTCAGTAATTACTTCCAGCGTCATTCTGGATACGCTATGCTGCTTGGCTATTGTCTCAGCCTGATTCATCAAAAGCTTTGCTATATTTTTGCTGCGATACTCTGGATGAACTGCCAAGCCTCCAATCCAGCCTACTTTTTCTTGCCCCCACACTGCTTCACCATACAAAATAATTCCAGCAGGCTTTCCATCACTCAAGTATATCCAAGACCAATCATCCTTTAGCTTCAAAAAACTAAGCCTATCATTCAGCTGCTGCTCCGTCACCTTAACGGGTACTAAATAATCTGAAAATCCCTGATTCCATAGTTCAGTCCGAACTGCTGAAGGAGTCTCCTTAAAAGATTGGAACACATCTCTCACACCTTTCTTAATCGACTATTGTTTCACTTAACTTTTTAAAAAGAACCCTTCACTCAGTAGTAAGAGTGAAGGGTTCTTTGGCTTCGGTAAGCTATTTGTTGATTATTTACGGAAACGCTCAACATCACGCGCAATTACTAATTCCTCGTCTGTAGGAATCAATAGTACTTTTACTTTTGAATCTTCAGTTGAAATCACAGATTCTTTCCCGCGCACATTATTTTTCTCAGCATCGATTTCACAACCGAACCAAGTCATTCCTTTAATTACTTCGCTACGGACATGAGAATCATTTTCTCCAATTCCCGCAGTGAACACAATTGCATCCACACCGTTCATTACAGTTACATAACTGCCGATATATTTACGGATACGGTCTGTAAAGATGTCATATGCTGTTTGTACTTCTTCTTTGTCAATATTTGATTCCAAGTCACGCATGTCACTAGAAATACCTGATAATCCTAATAAACCGGATTTTTTGTTTAAAATATCAATCATTTCCTTGATATCAGTCAAACCAAGCTTTTCCATTAGGTAAGGAAGTAATGAAGGATCAATATCTCCAGAACGAGTACCCATTGTTACGCCGGCTAACGGTGTGAAGCCCATTGATGTATCTACAGAAACACCGCCGTCAACAGCTGTAATTGATGCACCGTTCCCTAAGTGACAAGTGATGATTTTCAGCTCTTCAATTGGTTTGCCCAACATTTCAGCAGCACGTTGTGCTACGTATTTATGGCTTGTTCCGTGAGCTCCATATTTACGTGCGGCAAACTTTTCATAGTATTCAGTTGGAATACTATATAAATAATTGTGCTTAGGCATTGTTGTATGGAAAGCTGTATCAAAAACTGCCACACTTACGATGTCTGGTAGAATCTTTTTGAATGCTTTAATTCCCATTGCATTTGCTGGATTATGCAAAGGAGCAAGATCTGCCAATGCTTCAATTTTTGCCAGTGCTTCATCGTCAATCAAAGCTGAATCTTTAAAGTCTTCTCCACCAGCAACCACACGGTGACCAACCCCAGTGATTTCATCATATGAACCAAGAATATTTAATTCAATCAACTTATCAAGCAGCATTTTAACAGCAACTTCGTGATCGTTAATATCAATGATTTCTTCATACTTTTTATCGTCACCATACTTGATTGTAAAAATTGAATCATTTAATCCAATACGTTCAACGATTCCTTTAGCGATAACTTCTTCATTTGGCATTACGTATAATTGCCATTTCAAACTTGAACTTCCAGCGTTGATTGCAATTGTTTTAGACATGATATTCTCCTCTTTAAATGAATTAAGTAATTTTTATTTTAAATTTGAAGCTTTCCAGGCTTCAAATTGTTGAAAGAACTGAGTGATGTTTTTTGGATCTTTCATTGTCGCCAGCTTGGCAAGAAGGACTTCTTTCGCCTGCACGCTTTCGTTTCCCTTATTTTGGACAATCATGATACTTTTTCTCGATTGTTCAGATTGAAAAAGTTCATTCGGCAATTGAATTAAACCTTGCAAAAATACTTGTTCCTGAATCCATTTTTTTAGATATTGACTCTGGTCTGATTCAAATATATTTGAAGGTACTAAAAATAGCCCAAAGCCGCCGGGCTTCACATAATTCATCGCCTGCTCCATCAACAAATGATGTGCATATGTATGTCCTTTTTCTGAAGCAACAGTAAATTGCTTTGCTTTATCATCATTAGGGTAGTAGCCAATCGGCAGGTCACTGACAGCTGCATCAACTGGATCAATGAGTAAATCTTGTAGACCATCCTGATGAAATAGATGAATATTCGACTTGACTAAGCCATTATTTACTGATGCAACTGCTAATAATGTATCATCAATATCCACACCATAGCCTGTCATCCTATAACCGTTCATCTGCAGATTCACAACCAAGGTTAATAATAGATTGCCCATACCTGATGCAATGTCTAAAATCCGTAAATCCTTTGTTTCAGCAGATAAACTTTCTAATAAGTACATGAACAAATAGCCAATACCGTCTGGTGTTAGCTGATGGTTGGCTTGCAAAGGTTCATCCTTGTTTCCTTTCAGCAGCAAAAGCTGTGTCAAACGACTAAGCTCCTCTGGCTTTAGATCAATCTGTCGAAATTCCTTATAAATCTCTTCCAGTTTCAAAACCGTGGCTTCTTCAGGCTTTCCATCAAGAACTCTGACCGTAAAATCATCTAGAAGATTATCTCCATTTTCAATATAAGCATCTAAAAAAGAAATATCTAAAGATTTCTTCAGTAAAGTTATTGCTTCTTCCAGCAATTCGAAAGCCTTTTCCATTTTCTCAGAAAACAAAAAAACACCTCAACTTCTTAAAAAATATAACAACTTTCATACCTGTTCTATTTTATCTAAAAAACGCATAATAATCAATCAATTTTATAACATTATTTGTAAATTCAGCATTTACAGTAGAAAAACAGCAGTTTCATGAAAAAAATCTCATTATTTCCATTCAGACTGCTGTTCTGTACCAGTTATTTTCATTTAGATTTAGATACACAATTCACAAACTTTTTACTCTTTATCTTTTTCTGTTTTTTTAACCGCTTCATAGAAGGTATAGGTCGCCCCAGAAGTCTGAACAATCATTGTCATTTTTTGATTCTCTAATTTATAATTGAGTACTCCTTTTGAATAAGTTTTTGTCCCTTGATTATCTTCATTCTGATACTGTCGAAATTCTGATAAAAACATTGAACAGATTACTTTCGCTGTATAAAAGGCTTGTGTCTTTTTTGAATATTGAACAGTTAATTGATAATCCTCTGCGACAATTAAAAATAAGACACCAAATAAATAGAAAAAGAGTAATGCTGTTATCATCGTACTGCCTCTATACCTCTGCTTCATACTCAAGCTCCTTAGGAATAATCCAGCAACCCTTATGATTTCTGCCGTTTTCAAACAATACATCTACCTGTATTCGATTTTCATTTCTAGTAAAAATAGCTCTTTCCACTTTAGTCAGTAGTGGCTGATACCCGTTGTTTGCTGACTTCACTATTTTATTGTATTTAAATTCAATAAGTACCGTGTATTGCTCCTTCTGGTCATACAAGGTTAGCTTTTCACTTTCCAAAGCAGTCAAACTGCACTCTTTCAGTTCATTCTCCAATTGAATTTGAAAGGCATGCCATTCTTTTTCAGAAGCATTGTTTAGACGTCTAGTCAGCAGTTGGGTATGCCGGATATAACCTGAACTAATTATACCGATGAACGAAAAAAGAAATAATGCAAGCAGACATTCCAACAGCGTAAAACCAGATAGCCTCATTCTTCTATTCAATTTCTTCAACCGTAAATGATTCTTCCCCATTTTTAATAGCCGCCTTTACAATTTTCTTATTTTCCAGTGTAATACTTAGCTGATAATAAGTATTATTTCTAAAAATGACTTTGCTAGCTGTTCCACCATAGTTTTCATAATGCCTCACTTCTTCGTAAAGAAGCCGCTTCATCTCCAGTTGTGTTTCCTGTGCTTTTGTTTTTTCTAATAAAAGACTATTCACAGAAAGATAAGTACCAATTATCAGAGTAAGCATCGTTAATGCTAAAAAACTTTCTATAAATAAATAGCCATTATATTTTATGAATTTTTTTGACATATCTTCCATTTCCCATCTGAAACTGAAATTCAATCCTTTCTTTCTTAGAGACCCATTCAAAACTATATTTTGACAATGAGCCATTATTTCCCGTACCATTTTTAAACACTATTTTTTGAGGTCCCTGAACTACCAGCTCCTCTGGGATATTCAATATTTCCTCCCCATTTGCAGAGGAGAAAATCAATCGGCTTTCTTTCGTATTAAGATAAATGCCTGAATCTCGTTCACTGACAATCGCCATTTGCTGAACATATAGCAGATGCTTTTCAAACCGCATAAAAAACTGTCCCACAATGATATTTTGCTGGCTTTGCTTTAGCAACAATGAGGGCATGCTAATAAGAAATGCAGCTACCAACAGAACCAACAAAGCCTCAATCAGCGTGAAGCCCTGGTATTCTTTACTTATTTGCCTGATATTTATCATATTGCTCCTGTGTAATATAGCCCTCTGAAAGTAAGGTATCCACTGTTGGTGTCTGATCATTTTCTAAACGATAGACATCCATTTGTGTTTCCACGACTTTGATAATCGCTGCATTGCCCTTTTTGTCAATATTGTCCTTTTGTCTAGATAAATTTGGAGCAAAAAGCAGAATTAGAACGGAAATGATTAATAAAACGATGAGCATTTCCAAAAGTGTAAAACCTTTTAGCTTTTTTTTACGCAGCTTTTTTTCCATATTATTATTTTTGTGATTTTTTGCTATCTTTTGTTGTTTCATAATGTATCAATCCCTCCATAAATTGGCAGCAGCATTGCTGCATAAATTCCAACTACAGCCAATGCAATAATCAAAAAAATTATTGGCTGAAGCCATTGAATCAGCTTTTCTATTCGCAGAAAGAAGCTTCTCCAGCATATTTCACTATAAATCATTAGCTCTTTTCCTAAGTTTCCCTTAACTTCTCCTTGTTGAATAATTAATGCCAGCTCTTCAGAAAAGAACGGAAAATATTCTAACTGATTGTAGAAAGGTTCCCCTTTTAGCAAACCTCTCTCAATGATTTCGGATAGTTCCCTCATCAGTGATTCATTAAGGAGCCCCTTCATTGTGACAACAATATGCTTAATTTCCATTCCCTGAGAAAAAAGCTTTCCCCATTCCAAAGAAAAAAATGCTGAGGTATATTGAATATAGTATGATCGAAATCCTGGTATTTTTGCTAGAAATACGGCTCTATTAAAAGGAGTCTTTCTTTTAAGCAAAAGGCGAACACTGATAGTCAATGATATAAGCAGCAGCATACCGCCACCTAAAACATAGGGACTGGCTCTAACAAATTGAATACCAAAATTATCAGTAGTTGTTAGGCCGCTCATCTGAAGCTGGGGCAACAAAAATTGTCTCATACCGATGAGTGCTGCAAATAGGAACAGTAGAAGAATAAATGGATAGATAAGTATCTTTGAAAGGTTCTCTCTCTGTTTTTGCATAATCCCCATATGTTGTTCAATGCCTGTCAAAGTTGCCGCTAGATTTCCATGCCTTTGAGCGAATTCTATTTGAGTGATAATTTCAGAAGAAACCTCCAATTTTACTAAAGATTCGGTTAATTCCTCACCACTTTCCAACCCATCTATGAGAAAATCAATTAATGCTGCCGGCAATACCTTGGCTTTTCTCATAAATGAAAAGCTTTCGTTTAAAGAAAAACCGTTCATTAACAGCTCTGCTAAAAGCTTAAAAAAACCAGAAGACTGTTTTTTAGTTAATTTAGGTTCTTTTTTCTTTGTAATAAATTTCCGTACTGATAAATCCATAAGCCCATACCTTTCTCAATAAATTGTTCCACCCCATTGTTTTTGATTCAGAGAACTGATACTCCATCAGTAAAGCAGGAATCTCCCCCTCAATATCTACCGTCAACAACCGCTGATAGATAATACTTTTTAGGCACTCATCTAGTTCTCTGGTCTGTATGCCCAACTCCAGTAAACGTTCAGTCGCTCCAGTAATGCCCCTGCTGTGTATTGTTGCAAAAACTGTGTGCCCTGTTAGTGAGGCTCTAATGGCTGCTTGAGCAGTTAGTCCGTCCCTGATTTCACCGATTATTAAAATATCCGGTCGATGTCTAAGACAAGCCTTAATCAATGCATTATAGGTCATATCTATTTTATTGTTTGTCTGTAGCTGGAGAAATGTTTCCTCTTCAATTTCCACAGGGTCTTCAATACAAATAATCTGAGCATCTACTCCTGAATTTTTAGCAAGCTTATACATTAAAGTAGTTTTTCCTGAACCAACAGGACCACAAAATAAATGCAGTCCAGCTGCCTTCACCTCTTTACTGACCGTTTCCAACTGTTTAGGCAGCAGGTAATACTCTTTGCTGTCTCCAAAAAAATGTAGAAAACGAATGACTAAGCTTTCTCTTTGCCGGAAATCCCCTACGGAAGATAGCCGAAGCCTGCGTTCTTGTCCCCTAACCTCGTATGTAACTGCTCCAGTCTGTGCCTTTCTCTTTTCACCAACATCCATTTGTCCAATAAACTTAAAATGAAATATTAGCTTCTCTCCATGTTCTTTTGACAGCTGTTTATATTTTTGCCTATGCTGAACTGTTCGAAATAAAATGCTATAGCCTGTCCTTTCAGGTAAGATGTACAGATCCTGAGCTTTATTTTGTACACCCCATTCAATCAGCTCTTTTGAAAATTCTTTAATATCCATAGCTTCCTCCTCAAGATTAAGCTACGCAAAAGAATTCTAAACATGCAAAAAAAGTCTGAAATTAATGAACTTCAGACTTCGGAAGAAATACAGCTCCTATTAAAAAATAAAAATATCCTACTTCTATCTTTGTTTACGAAAAGAGGTGGCAATTGCCGTAATTAGGATAAGCATTTGCCTTTTTCTTCGTACGCATACCGTTCCACTAGATGTTCCTACATAAGTGAAACTGGCAGGAGATATCACCTATATTTAATATAATTAGTCGGCAGATAGTGTTTTCAACTGTCTTTTTCAACTCTATTTTTAAGAAATACACTATTTAATCGATTTCTTACTTATCTCTTATTGTCTTTCTGTAAAATATGCAGAATTAGTGCATAAAATAATACAACAGCTACTGCCTGAACAGTAGCTGTTGTATTATAAAGAGATTTAATGCACTATCTTCCCCAAAATAGTTTATTAATACTTGATACCATCATTATACTAAAAATTTTGCTCTCGTGGTTTTCAAAAATTGTCAGATTTATTAAAATTTTTGAGAAAACAAGGCATTTAGCTGAAAGGGTCAGCAAAACGCCTTGATTTTATGCTTAAACAAAGCATTAGATCCCTTACATTATATCAAACAAAAAAATTTATTTCTTCTCAATTTCTTATACCTGAAAGCTATTTCTTTGAGAAATCATACTAAAAATATTAATTATTTTTTTAGTAATAATTAAACGTAATTAATTTGAAATTTTATACAATTCCATCTAATTAAACTATAATCCTTTTTCATTTTATTGTCCATAATAAGCATTTTTACCATGTTTTCTAAAATAATGCTTGTCTAATAAATAGTTAGGAATCGGTTTTATTTTTCCTCCTATCTCCTCGGTTGACTGTGCCATCTCTGCAATTTCATCCAACACGATACTGTTTTCTACTGCTTTCTGAGGTGTTGCTCCCCAGGTAAAAGGTCCATGCCCATAGACAAGAACTCCTGGAACAGCTAGTGGATCAACTGACTGCTGCTGAAACAGTTCAGCAATGACCTTTCCAGTTTCTTTTTCATAGGCTGCTTTGACTTCCTTCTCACTAAGCTGTCTGGTGCAAGGGACTGGACCATAGAAAGTGTCAGCATGGGTTGTTCCATACGCTGGAATTTCTCGGCCGGCCTGCGCCCACATAACAGCATATTTGGAGTGGGTATGTACAACTGCACCAATTTCTAAAAATTCTTTATAGAGAATGACATGAGTTGCCAAATCAGAGGAGGGCTTCATACCCTTTGTCAACATATTTCCATCTAAATCAGTGATCACCATATCTTCTACTGTCATTTTCTCATATGGTACACCGCTGGGTTTGATTACAATCACACCCAAAGTTCGATTAATCTCGCTGACATTGCCCCAAGTCAACTTCACCAGACCTGCTTTTGGCAAAGCCAAATTCGCTTGAAAAACCCGTTCCTTCATTTTTTTAATTACTTCATCTCTCAAAATATCCCGCCTCCTTCAAATAAGGAAATAGAAACTCCTTGGCATCTTCAATCTCTTTTTTAGGGTCTGAACTAGTTTCACTCCACATTTCAATTAGGAATGGTCCGCTGTATCCAAGACGTTTCAAGGTTTTCAAGCATCCTGAAAAGTCGACACAGCCTGTACCAAATGGAACTCCCTTGAATTTTCCATCAAAATCTGCTGTTACTGCCAGTGTATCCTTCAAATGAATAGCCGATATCTGGCTGATTCCTGCTTCTAATTCATAACCGACATCATTTTCCGACCATGCAGAAAGATTGCCTAAATCTGGATAAACCTGTAAATAAGGCGAGGGAATTTGCTTTTTAATCTTCAGAAATTTAGAAATGGAATTGATAAAAGGATCATCCATAATTTCAATAGATAAAACCACTTCTTTTGCTGCTGCTAACGTAACAGCTTTTTTTAAATTTTCAATAAAATAATTTCGGGAAGCAATTGTCTTCTCTTCGTAATACACATCATAGCCCGCTAGCTGAATTGTTCGAACACCTAAATCAGAAGCTAAATCCACTGCCTGAGCCATAATTTCCAGTGCTTTTTTTCTTGCGCTTGCATCTTTCGATCCGAAAGGAAACCGCCGGTGTCCGCTCAAGCAAATAGATAGTATTTTAACTCCGGTATCATGAACTGCATCAATGACTTCTTTCCTTTGCTTTTTATCCCAAGTCAATCGGTCTAATCGTTCATCTGTTTCATCTATAGACATTTCTACAAAATCAAACCCCAGCTCTTTAGCAAGAGTCAACCGCTCTACCCAGCTGATTCCTCTAGGGAGCGCCTTCTCATAAATTCCTAAAGTGGTCATTCTACTCCCCCCAAATACGCTTAATTTCATCTTTAAAAGCCTGAGCAGCCTGTTTAGGATCTTTTGCTGAGGTAATTCCTCTCCCGGTAATAAATGTGTAGACAGCTACGCCTTCAAAAAGTTTTAAGGTTTCTACCTCTAAGCCTCCAGTAACAGATACTCTAAAGCCCATATCTATCAGCTTTTTAACTTTAGTCAGATCCTTTTCTCCCCAAGTTTCTCCTGCAAAAAGAGCATCCCTGCTTTGATGATAGATGGCTTGTGAGATGCCGGCATCCAGCCATTGCTGTGCTTGTTCAAAGGTCCAGTCGCCATAAAGCTCTACTTGAACTTCTCCAACTTGCTCAGCTGCAGCTTTCATAGTAGGGATTGTTGCACAGCATATAACAGTCATCCAATCCGCACCCGCATCGGCACAGTTCTTTCCAACCGTTCCTCCGGCATCAGCACATTTTGTATCTGCAATCACTCGCTTATCCGGGTATAGCGCCCGTATGCAGCGAATCGCTTCCTCTCCTGCTTGTAAGCA
Organism: Enterococcus sp. LJL51; assembly: GCF_054871795.1. Lineage (NCBI taxonomy): Bacteria > Bacillati > Bacillota > Bacilli > Lactobacillales > Enterococcaceae > Enterococcus > Enterococcus sp. LJL51. The sequence goes on from NZ_JBTXLW010000005.1 coordinate 24,664, forward strand.
GAGAATCGTTCCTACTTCTACTATATCTACAACTTCTCCAACTTTTACGATGTCAGCTAATGCACTGGCTAGATCTGAATGATCTAACGCAACTTGTAAATTTGGTCTGCTCATATTAATTTTCCTCCCGCTCTAGTTTAAGAGCGCAGGATACGAAACAAATCTATCCCGCGCTCATTTCTAATCCAGCCTTTTTATAAATTTAGAAGCTTTCTGTTTTACTTATAGGTCGCTTCTAAATCCGTTTCCTGTACTTTTTCTTGTACCTCTTTTGCAGACATGACATTTTTGATTCCTATCACAGTCACACCCTTTTCCTTTACAGCATCGAACATATGCAGAAAATTCATAGGTGTAAATACTACATCATACTGCATAGCTGAACTTTTTCCCTCTGCAATTGAACAATGATGAATTTTTGTGATTTCAAAGCCAAGCTCTTTCAAGCCTTTTTCTACACTTCTCATCATCATCAAGCTTGTTCCTGATCCATTTGCACACGATACTAATACTCTCATTATTATTTCCTCCTATTAATTATAGTTAGTGTTTTTCCTTTAATTTAAGCTGCCATCTTTTTTACATACTCATCATAATCTTCAGCAATCAGGAAATAGCCTTCCGGATTCGCACGATACTGAAGCTGCGGAATGGCTAGTAGAAGCAGAACAACTACTGCAATACCAAAATAGCCAAGGAATTTCATCAGTAATGTAGCAATTGGCCAAACTGTCGCCCAGTCAAACATGCCTAAATACCCGCCATACTGTGCCAGTCCTACAAATGAAGCAATTAGAGCGGAACCAACAACCTGTATAATCCCAGAGATAAATGGGAAAATACAAGCAGCTTTTACTCCTCCACGGTTATTTGAAAACAGAGCAATCGCTGCATTGTCAAAGAATAGCGGAATAAATCCGGCAATTACAATGACTGGTGACTTAAATAAAATTAATAAGCCGATGGTTACAAACTGTCCTAATGCGCCAAACAGGAAGCCAATTGTTACCGCATTGGGCGAACCAAAGGCTAGTGAGGCAGAAACATCTATGCCGGGAACAGCTCCTGGCAGCAACGTATTAGAAATTCCTTGGAAGGATTGCGTCAGCTCATCCACGAAGGTCCGAACCCCTAACTGCAGAATTGCCAGATAAACGGCGAAGTACAAGGATGTTTGTAAAATATAGAAGAAAAAGCTTTGCCCTTCAACCATAAATTCAGCTTGAATCAGATAGTCTTGCCCCAATATAACCATAATTATTCCAAAGAAAAACAGCATCAAAATGGATGTGGAGACCATATTTTCATTGAAAATGGAAAGGAAACCTGGAAACTTAATATCTTCAATTCGTTTATTGTTCTTTCCTTTTTTCATTTTTTCAGCTAAGCGGGCAAAAATGTATATTCCAAACATTTGTTGATGGGCAATGGCAAAGCCAGCCCCTTCAGTCAGCTCCTGTGTGATTCCTACGGTCAAATTGGAACCAACTGCCCAATAACAACCTAGAACCAGTCCCATTACCAACAGGATTTCTATACGGCCTAAATCCGGGAAACAGAAGAGTAACAGCCAAAAGGCGGTTGCCGCCTGCTGAATCTGAACATTTCCTGTGGTAAATACGGCTCTTAATTTTGTATACTTTTTGAAACGAACCAGCAAAATGTTCATAACAAAGGCAATTAACAGTAAAATCATCGTATCACTGAAGGTCCGCCCAAAGGTCTCTTCAATTCCAGCGGTGACTGCATTTTGTCCGAAATAAGGATCGATAACCATGGCGTCTAAATCGAAACGTTCTTTTAGTCCAACAAGGATTGGCCGAAAATTATTAACCAGTCCGCCGGAACCAACAGACAAAATCAGATACCCTACAGTCGCCTTTAAGAAACCTGCGATACTTTCATAAATCGGTTTCTTCAATAATACATAACCTAATAACACAATAAATCCAATAAGAAACGCAGGCTGCGTAAGAATGTTTGCAGCAAAATAGTCCCAAATTCCTAGTAAAAAATCTAAAACCTGATCCATTTTATCCCCTCTTTCTTATAATTGATATTTTTCCATAACTCCTTGATAATCTGCCAGTGAGTTTGTCGCAGATAAATCTTCAATCAAGCCTTCTACCATCAGCAGCTCAGATAAATTCGCAATATTTTCCATATGTTCTTCCGGATTTTTAGCTGCCAGTGTAAAAAATAAACAGGCATTTTTTTCCGGATTTCCCTCTTCAAATACAACGTCTGCTGGCATTTTTGTAAAGGAAATAGCTGTCCCAAAGACCCCTTTACTTTTTTCTGAAGAGTGCGGCATAGCCACCCCTGGCACAATAACGATGTAAGGACCAAATTCTTTAACACAGGCAATAATTTCTTCTACATAAGTCTGATTGATGATTTTCTTCTCAAGTAGATTATCGCAGCTAATCTGGACTGCCTCTTCCCAATTTCCCGGCTTTTTTTCGCTAAAACGTACTAAATCATTTTCATAGAAATACTTCAGCATCATGTATCCCCTTCCATTTTTTATTTTTAAACAATCGGGAGGAATTTTTTGTTTTCCATCCCGATTTCTTTTATTTATATGCTTTTTACAGGAATGATGGGAATGGCGTATCATTCTCCACAGCAAAGACATCTTCAAATCCCCGATAAAAATTAAATTCCAGTTTGTCTTTATCATTAGGATAAGTAAATTTACCACCTACTTGCCAGATGAATGGTTTAAATTGGTAGTCTAAACGATCTTTCTTAAATTTCCAGATTTCCGTGATTTCTTTCGGATCTGCCATAAAGTTCGCCCAGATGTCGTAATGAACTGGAATTACTACCTTTGCATTTAGTGATTCGGCCATCCTAAGCATATCAACAGATGTTACTTTATCTGTAATTCCTCTTGGATTTTCACCATAGGCGCCTAAGCAAACGTCAATTTTATGTTCATTGCCGTGTTTAGCAAACATATTGGAATAGTGGGAATCTCCTGCATGATAAATATTACCGCCGCTCGTTTCAAATAAATAGTTTACTGCAATCTCATCCATATCCTGAGGCATTTTTTCCTTTAATGTTACTTCAGGATCTTCACAAGTTACCAGCGCTGTCCGGTCAAATGCTTCCAATGCGGCTACTTCAACATCTTTCACTTTAATGCGGTCCCCTGGTCTGACAACTATTGTCTTTTCTTTTGGAATTCCCCATTCCAGCCAAGTATTTACAACCTCTTGCGGTCCGATAAACGATGCCTCCGGGCAATTCTGATGGACTGCTGCAGCCGTATTAATATCCAGATGATCTGAATGGATATGGGTTACAACTAATGCATCTACATTCTTTACCGCAAATGGATCAATAACAAATGGCTGAGTTCGTAGATTCGGCTGCATGTTTTCACATCCGCTCATCCGCATCATTTGATGTCCTTTTTTCATCTTACCGTCTCCGTGTGTACGTTTACCTGTTCCACACCATAAATCACAAAGTATATTCGTCCCTTCATGTGATTTTAGCCAGATTCCCGTACAGCCTAGCCACCACATCGCAACTGTTCCTTCTTTAACATCTTCTTTTTCTATTTCTTCGTTTAAATAAGTGCCCCACTCTGGAAATGTACTTAAAATCCAGCTCTCTTTTGTTACATCATGAATTGTCGCCATACGCTGCCTCCTAATTTTTCACGTTTGTTTTCGTTTACAAATTTATTCTACAACAAAATCAAGCGTTTTCAATCTTTTTTTATGAGCATTTCATATTTTTAAGAACGTTTGACCATTTTTTAAATATTTTTCGAGCATTTAATCATTTTTTAGTGCAAATTAAGATTGTTTTATGATAGTATAATGTTTGAGGTGAGAATCATGAGAAAAATATTGTGGACTGTCTTTCATTCTGGGAAAAAACTACTACTCTGGAGTATTTACAGTATCTTTGCCGGTTATATCATCTATTTAGCAGCTACATCTCCTAAACTGGAATCTAAATTGTTTTTTTCAGTTGTTGGTATTGCTGCTTTAGCTGTCACACTTCTGTTTGAATATCTAAAAAGAAGCTATGAAAAAATGATCTGCGCACTAACTTTCGATTGTGATATTATCAAAGCAGAGCAATTGAAGAAACAGCTGTATAAAGCTGATTTGTTCAAGGGCTTTACTGGTTCCCTTCGTATCTTCGATGCCTTATTACTAATGGATAAAGGTCATTATAATGAATGTCTGGAGCACTTAGCAAAGAACGAAAAATTTTTCCGCTCGACCTTTGACTACCTTTTTATTTATTACCATACACAACTTCACTGCTTTTATTTTTTAGAGGAATTTGAAAAAGCAGATACAGCGCTAGAATCGCTTACTAAGTTAAAACAACTAAAAACAAAGCAGATTAGTCCCCTTTATTCTTGGTCAGAAATTGAGGGAATAAAGTATTATGTTCAAGGTAGAAATAAAAAGAGCCTAGAAGCCTTTGAACAGGTTGACACTAGTCGACTAAATAATCGGGAACTCGCTTATCTCTACTATATGCAGGGCCGCAGCACTGTTAAGTCTGGTGCAGTGTCCGATGGAAACCGTTTGCTGAAGGAAGCTCGAACGCTGGGAAACACTTTGCACTTAACGACTATATGAACAGGGAGAGATTTTTATGAAGAGTTCCTACAAGACAATTCAGGAGAGAAGAGAGCGTATTCTTGACTTGCTAAAAACCGCTGCTTCCTCTATATCAATTAAAGAAATTAGCGAGCAGCTGGCAGTGTCAGAAGTTACAATTCGCCGCGACTTGACTGCACTTGAAAAAATGGGTCAGGTGATACGGGAACACGGCAAGGCAAAGATAATTCAAAAAGAAAATGAGCAGCTTTACAACAAAGAATTGGAAATACTTAAATGTTTAATTGCCCAAAAAGCTGCTGAATTTGTTAGCGAGGGAGATACACTTTTTATTAATACTAGCTCTACCGCTCTCGCTGCCATTAAAAAGCTGGAAGAAAAACGCGTAACTATTGTCACAAACAATGTGAAGGTTGCCAATATTGATCATCATCCTAATTCGACTGTTATTCTTTCAGGCGGGGAAATCCGTTTTCCTAAAGAAGCATTGGTTGGAGATATCGCCATTGAATCCTTTTCAAAGATGTCATCTGATATTTCTATTATCGGCTGTTCAGGGTTAAGCTTAGAGGATGGTATCACTACTCCCGTTCTCCATGAAGCTAAGATTAATTCTTTAATTATTGAGCGAACCCGCGGACCGGTCATTGTTGTTGCAGATTATCGAAAAATTGGTTTTTCATCTAACTTTACCAGCGGAAATATTAAGGATATTGATTACTTAATTACAGACACCTTTGCCTCTCCTGAAGCCATTAACGCAATAGAAAAAGAAGGGGTTCATGTTATTCAGGTAGAGGTTTGATTAAGCATAGAAAGACTGTCACATAGATAAAAACTGCTGAATGCTCTAGACAGCTCAGCAGTTTCTATCTGTTTAAATAAGAATAAAACCTGCACAAAATTATCGTTGTAGTCTTCATACCTATTTCACTGGTATCATTTATAACCTGTTTAAATGAGCAAAATTAAAGTTATTCAACGTTTCTACTCTTAGGAATATTTACAGAGAAGTTTTTTTGAGCTATGATATTAAGTAAGCGCTACCATTAATTGCACTAGTGCGTATTATCGGGATATTCGGGCAAGTTTCATAGTTTTCAAGAGCTAAAAAAGGAGTAGTGAAGGCTGATGAGTAATAGTATAGAAGAACATTTGGCTCAAGCGCACAGCTATTGGCGTGAAGGAAACGAAAAAGAAATGCTGATTCCGCTGGAAAAAGCATTAGCTGCGGCAAAGCAGGAACAGAAAATAGCAAAAACAATTGAGATACTTAATGAATATGGAGGTGCACTGCGTGTTACCGGCAATTATCCAAAGGCTGTTGAAGCATTGACTGAAGCATTGGATTTAATTGACTGGTTCTATTCCCGTCATTCAGAAGCTTACGCCACTACGTTGACAAATTTGGCGAATGTTTTAAGAGCACAGGGCTCACTAGTAAAATCCGAAAAAATATTTTTACAGGCAAAAGAACTATACGAAAACCTAAATCTATTTGATTATCCTTATGCTAGTCTGTGCAATAATCTTTCTCTTGTTTATCAAAATATGGGTGAGTACAAACAAGCCTATCAACTGTTGATGAATGCTGTTGAACTTATTAAAGATTCACCTCGATTAGCTGTTCCTTTGGCAATCAGCTACAACAATCTTTTTGAAATTTGTAAACAAACGAAACAGCCGGAGGCAGAATCCTATTTGGTTTTAGCAGAAGAGCTTCTGAGAAATACAGTAGGCAAAAAACATCCGTTGTATGCAGTTATACTTAATAATATGGCCAGTGTTTTTTATAAACGAGGGGAGTTTTCTAAAAGCCTAAGTCTTTATGAGGTCAGTCAGAAATTGATTAGGGACACCTACGGTGAAGAAAGCAGGGATTATCAGGCAGTTACAGGGCATATTCAAACACTGAATAGTATCTTAAAAAAAGAAGCTATCGCTGAAGCGGCTTCTTCCATCCCTTGTGAAACGGACAGAGGTGGTTATGGAATGGAGGCTGCCCGGCATTTTTTTGAAACTGAAGTACTAGCGCTGTTTCAGAATAAATTACCAGAGATTTTCCCCTTCTGTGCTTTTGGATTAGTCGGTCAGGGGTCTGAATGCTACGAATTTGATGATGCCTATTCGCGAGATCATGACTTCAAAACAAGATGCTGCTTATGGCTGCCGCGACAAAAATATCTGGAATATATCGATGAAATAACTACTATATCTTCGTCGCTGACAGCTCAACTGGATGTCTATTCTATTGAAGAATTTTATAAGAATTTCACCTTGTGTGAGTCAGTTCCACAAACCATTCAAGAGTGGCTGCGTATTCCTCAGGATTTTCTTTCTATCGCTACTAATGGTCAGGTTTTCATGGATAATTTAGGACAGTTCACCGCCTTTAGAAAACAGTTACTAGCCTATTATCCCGAAGATATCCGCCTCAAAAAAATGGCCTATTGCTGTAATAAAATTGCACAATCAGGACAATATAACTATTTTCGATGTCTAAAAAGAAACAATCAAATTGGTGCGCAGGCTGCACTAGGAGAATTTATTCACTACTATAGCGAATGCGTCCATCTAATCAACAGACGATATTTACCTTTTTACAAATGGGTAGAACGTTCCCTTTCCAGCTGTCCTCTTTTTGGTCAAGAAACTACGGACGATTTAAATCTGCTGCTGGTTAATAAAGAGAATAATCAAGAAGAGCTGATAGAAACTATGTGCAGACGCTTAGTCAGCTATTTCAATGCAGAGGGTCTTTCTCAATCTAATGTTAGCTTCTTAACCTACCAGGCAGAAGAAATAATGGAAAAAATCAAAAATCCTCAGCTAAAAAGAGGAAATTCATGGGTATTATAAGGACACTAAAAACTAAGAAAAGAACTTACCAGAAAAGCAGTTACTCTGGATTTATTTTAGTTTTAGGCTAAGGAAAATATCGGTGGAAAAGCCCTTTGTCAGAGTCAGTTGGCAAATTTCATTTTCTCAAAAAACTCTCAATGGCACCTCTATTCGAAGAATGACAAGCAAAAAACACTTTCATAGAAACTTATTTACGTGGAGAATATTGCACTTATTCAGAAACAACCCTTGCTTTGCTTTAAACTGTCTATCTTATACGCCTATAATACTGGAGAGAATTTAGTCACTCGTTTGGCCAATTTGCACAAGCAGCTCGTATAGAACGCAGAATGAGTGACTACGTACTAAACATTAAAAAGCCGGAATATACTGAAAATAGGAACTAAGGTGAGAGCCTTAAGCAACTATTCTCAATATATTTCGGCTTCTTTCTAATGGAACTGCTTTTTCGTCTATCATTCTCCCTGCATACCTTTTCGCTGCTGGAGTCCTGAGGCAGTATGAATCATTGGAATACCGTTTATACAATTTTTAAGGACTGGAACATCATCAATTTGACGAATGTTTCAGTCCCCGCTTGTTAATTTATCTTTTTTGAATAGTAACTATGCCGCCTTATTTAGCTGCTTTTTCTTTTTTTATTTGCTTACTACGCAATTGTCCACAGGCAGCATCGATATCTGTGCCATGCTCTCTGCGAATAACACAGTTAATTCCATTTTTCTTAAGCACATCATAAAATGCCAGCACGTCAGCTTTATCACTGCGGCTGTACTGATCATGTTCGCTTACAGGATTATAAGGAATCAGATTTACATAGGTTAGCTTTTTCTTATTCTTCAGCAAATCTGCCAGCTGCTGAGCATGTTCTTTTCGGTCATTCACATGGTTCAGCATAATGTATTCAAAGGTAATCCTCCGATTAGTCTTTTCCAGATACTCATCGACTGCTTCCATCAGTTTCTCAATCGGAAAGCTGCGGTTAATTCGCATGATGGATGTACGAACATCATTATTTGGTGCATGTAGGGAAATCGCGAGATTAACCTGTAAACCATTATCGGCAAATTCTTTGATTTTCGGTACTAGACCGCTTGTTGAGACGGTAATATGACGTGCCCCAATAGCCAAGCCCTTGGCATCGTTGATTGTATGCAGAAAGTTCATCAGATTGTCATAGTTATCAAATGGCTCACCAATTCCCATCACGACAACGTGGCTCACTCGTTCATCCTGTCCACGCTCATCAAAATAGTGCTGAACCTCCATAATCTGTGCAACTATTTCTCCAGCTGTTAAATCCCGCTGCTTTTTCAATAATCCACTGGCACAGAAGGTACAGCCAATATTACAGCCAACTTGCGTGGTCACACAAACAGAAAGACCATATTCTTGGCGCATCAAAACTGTCTCAATCATGTTTTTATCCGGCAGTTCAAACAAGTATTTTACTGTGCCATCCTTTGACTCCTGAATAATTACCTGTCGCAAAGGATTAATAATAAAGTTTTCTTCTAGTATAGTAATTAAATTTTTAGATAAATTCGTCATTTCACTAAACGTGCGTACACGTTTTATGTACAGCCATTCCCAAACCTGTGTAGCCCGGAACTTCTTTTCACCGTTTTCAATAAACCAGTTGATCAGCTCTTCTTTAGTCAACCCGTAAATGGATATCTTTTCCACTAGTTTTCCTCATTTCATCAAGACTTCGATTCATACTATAACCCATTCTTTCTTGCATTGCAACAGCTCTCTTATTTTCAAGATAGGAAAAAGAAGAGGTTAAGCCAAAGTGTTTTGCTTCAAGAACCAGGCAGATACTGTTCAACATCAGCTCATACATCACTGTGTTTTTCAGCAATAAACCATACTAAACGAAAATAGCTACATTTCCAATATAGTATGGCTTATTTTTGAAGAGGCGGCTTTTGGACCGCCATTATTTTGGTCCCAGACATACTGAGAATCTGGGAATTTATATTGTTCCAAGCCCGCCCTTGCCTCAGATACCTGATGATTTTAAAAAAACACTTTCAGAAAAACCAAAGAACACAGCCTGTTCACCCAGTACCAGCAAAAAAAGTAGCGCTAGCGTTCATAACCTTTTGGGAAAAGCTTCTTTTGTAAAAAACGCTTAAATTCAACCACTAACATGTTGGCAGCCAATTAGGCTTGAATAAGCCGATAGACTTTTTTAAAGTAGAAGATTCTCGCAATTAGATAGTAGGCGGCCTGGATCAAAATGAATACACCCAATACCTGCCAACCTGCCAGCTGCATTCCCTGATTAAATATATGATACATGGCTGTCAGTGCAACTGCACCATGTATAACTGAAACAATAATTGGTGTAAAGAAGAGAATAGCCACCTGCTGATTGATCATTTTTTTCAATTCTTTTTTCGTTAATCCCATTTTGTAAATCATTCTGAACTTCTCTACATCGACATCCATATCACTGTATAAGCGGAAGTAAAGGAAGCTTCCGGCAGAGACAAAGAAGACAATTCCAATGAAAATACCTACAAATAAAATGGGTTTATAGCTGTCTAAAATCATTTGTGTAGAATAGGTTTTTGCAGAAAACTGATAATTACCTTCCTGAGATTTTCCCAGATCAATTAATTCTTCTCGTGAAAGATCCTGCGGTTGCCAAACTGTTCCCTGAGTGTAACCCAATGTATCTAAGTCAGTCGCATCAGGGACAACAACTGTTGTACTGAATACTGGCAAAATAGTTTCTTTTTCCTGCTTCTGTACTGCTAAAAGCTGTTGATTTGGCAATTGAACCTGAGTGACCGCTTCTGGTTCATTTCCTGAACCAAACTCTGTATCAAATAACAGTTGAATTGCTTGTCCGTTAACCACTATCTTGGGTTGTCCCGCAATTTCTGCCAACCGATTGTAGTCACTTTCTTTAATAAAGTTTACATGGTTCTGATCCGTATATGTCTTATAGTCACCCCGTTGCACCTGAATGCCTTTTTGCTCCAATAATGCGGAAAAGGCAGTATCAATCGGTGCTGTTTCTGCTATTTCACCAGATAGCTGAAATTCATACGGCATAGAATCAACTGACCCTAAAATCATTTGTTGAAAGCTGTAAAGGGTCCCAATAGCCGCAAAAGCAACTGTTGAAATGATGGATACGAGAAAGAAGGAGCGAGCATTATCTTTCATACGAAAGGCCAAATCCGAAAAGACAACCATGTTGGTTTTCTTCCAAAAAATCTGTCTTTTACTCTTCAGCTTTTCAATACTCCAGACACTGAGTTGATTGAACAGAAACCTCGTTCCCAAAACAACCAGAAAAATCACCGGCAGCATAACTATTGGAACCAGCTGACCTGGTGACAGCAGTGCTACACCATAACCGATGCCAATTAGTATAATTGCTAATAATCCTTTGATAAATGAACCCTTGATTGTCCCTTTTCCCATATCTCCAGCTTTCAGTAACGTCTGTAGCTTGAGCTTTGGTAAACGAAACTGAATGAAAAAAGAAATAGCTAAAAATAAAATGGAAAAAGAGATTAGAGTTATTATCATTGCCTGTAATGGAAAATAGAAACTAAGACTAACATGTATCAGCTTGTTGCTGAGGAATAAAATCAACTGGGAAAAACCTACTCCTACAATGCTGCCAATAATTGTTGCAAAAAAACCAATAACTAGATTTTCAATAAAAATCATGCGTTTCAGTTGTTTAGGGCTCATGCCCTGAATCATTAATACCCCGAATTCTTTCTTACGCGATTGAATAAACACATCCATCGAATACAGTACAAAGAAAAAAGAAAAGCCATAAATGATAATTGCCGCAGCCATCATCCCTTTTTGGGCACTGGCATTTAATCCATCAGATAATGCCGGATGAAAAGCAAAACCAGTAAAGGTGAAAAAAACCATCACAGCAAATAGTGTGCTTAGGAAATAGGCTAAATACAGCCGTCTGTTTCTGATTGTATTGCGGATTACAAATTGACTAAAACTCATTCTCAACACCTTCAATCATTGCAAGATTGGTCATAATCTCATCATAGAATTGTTTTTGTCCTTGCTGTTGTTTGATTTCACCAACCAATTCACCATCCTTGATGAACACAATTCTTTGGCAATAGCTGGCTGCCAAAGGATCATGGGTAACCATCAGAATAGTTGCCTGCTCTCCTCTATTCAGCTGCTGTAGGAGCTTCATTACATCTTTAGAGGATTTAGTATCCAGATTCCCCGTCGGTTCATCAGCCAGCAACAGCTGCGGCTGATGAATCATCGCTCTAGCAACAGCCACACGCTGTGCCTGTCCGCCGGATATTTCTCCAATCCGTTTTGTTAATAATGGTGCAATACCTAATTTTTCAGCTAGCTGGTGCAATTTTCTCTTCATCACATTAATTTTTTCACCATCTAAAGTTAAAGGCAAAACAATATTTTCTTCCACAGTCAAAGTAGGCATCAGGTTAAAGCTCTGAAAAATAAAGCCCAGCTCCCGCCGTCTAAATTTAGCGATTGCCTCCTGATCCAGTTTATGAGGGTTTTTGCCGTTCAATACTATTTCTCCAGAAGTAGGCTGGTCAATTGTCGCCAACAGATTTAAAAATGTACTTTTACCACTGCCGGAAGGTCCCATAATTCCGATAAATTCTCCATCCTCAACAGTTAAATCAAGCCCTTTTAATGCTTGATATTTGATTTCATCACCATATGTTTTACTTAAATTTTTAACTTGCAGCATTTTTAATCACTCCATTTCTTTCTACTTCATTCTATGAAAATCTGGTCTTTTTAACAATTGAAAGGAATAACATTGTGCTTACATTTTTGTCATATTCACTTGTAAAGCCGTAAAAATAGTTTTTTGACAGCAAAAAGCAGGCTCCTTATGCTAAAGAGCCTGCCTGCTGATTCCAGTTTTTAACTATGCTTCATATTCAATAACATATGGATGCATTTCAGTATTATAGATTGCTTCAGAGTATTCGACAACTTGATCGTGTCTGCCAAAAGAACGTCGAATCCGTTTCAACCCAACTGTTTCTGTTGTATCCAAAATCTCCTGCTGCCAATCAGTTAGCTGAATAATCTGAAAACTATCCTCAAATCGAAAAATTTCTATTTTGTGCTGATCCAAAATACGATACAGAGATTCCTTTTCAAAGCTTTCAATTGAGACATCCGCAAGTTCTATTGGCAGAAAGTACTCAAAATAAATATACGGCTGTTCATCCAATGTATAGACTCTGGAAAATTTAACCGCTTTTTTCCCTATATATTTATAGGCGGCAGCCTCCTCTGTTAGGTTGATAACATCCAATGTTAGGTTTTTCTTCACAACATTCAAACCAGATTCATTTAAAAACTCAGTGAACGTTCCTGCTTTTGACAGCTTGTTATAGGGACGATTACTTAAAACGGTTGTACCCTTTCCGCTCTTTTTCGCTACCAAATCTTCATCTGCAAGCATTTCAATTGCACGGCGTATTGTTATTTTACTTACCTCAAATATTTCTTCGAGTTCAGATTCTGTAGGAAGTAGTGAACCAACTGGATACTTTCCACTTATAATATCTGCTTTTAATTGTTCCGCCACATCTAGATATAAAACGCTTTTCCTTCTCATCATGCTCCCCCTTGACTTGGTCAATCAATAACTGGTTTCAGCTGCTGCTAAAATAAATTTTCTATTCCTTCTCACTATTGCTCTTGTATCTATAGAAACTCTCTACGCTTAAATAAAACAGAACAACAACTACTAACAGACACATCATTAAACAACGATTTCCAGAAAAACTTTACCTTTAAATAGCTAGCACACCACAGGAAAATTAGACATGCTCTAATGTCCCTTTCGCTTTTCTAAACGCTTTTCCTGCTTCTTTTCAAAAATCTGCTGCTTCTTCTCAATTGTCCGTTTCCGCTTTTTCTGTTTTCTCAAAAGCTTCAAGCTTTCCTGCTGCTCTGCTATTGCTGCTTGAGATTTTGTGGATAAAATCGGCTGCCTCTTCTGTTTCTCAATCATGCGTTGAATACGTTTTGGATTTATAGGCTTTTTTTCTATCTGTTCTTTTTTTATCTGACTATGCCATTCTTGCTCCAAAAGTACAGGCAACTGTGTAATTACAAATTGGTACACCTCTTCATCCTTAGGCTCCGAACCAAATATATGCTGATAGACTCTCAAATGCTGTTCACTATCCACATACTCTACCAACCCGCTCCAATACTGACCATTAAAATAAATTGTTAGTTCCACGCTGCTTCCTCCCTTAGTTTGGAAAAAGAACAATGGACGACCCAGGAGGGAAGGTTACTGACAATTACTGCTTTTGGACTACCAACCAAAACGTGTTTTTATGCTCTTATCTCTATCATACAATAAATGAAGCAGAATGCAATTTGATTTTAATAAAAAGAAGAAACATAACAGCTAACTTATGCTTTTTGTCTAATAAATCTTAAGAAAAACGGTATATAGAGACTCTTTTTTCTTTTTCTAGCAAAAGCTAGATTGTGAGAATTTAATAAGAAGGTTAATTGTTGAAAAATATTCTCTTTTAATAAAAAAGAACTGAAACATGAGTCAATCCGACCCTGTTCCAGTTCTAAAAAATCCAATTAATGAAAACGCTAGAGTAGCCTTTTCAACATTAAACAGACATGAGTTGAAACGAATAAAAACTATTCTAGTATTCTTTCAGCTTATTCTTCCAAGCTTAATCTTTTGCTTCCACTATTATTATTTTTACTGTTCTTCTTCCGGGAATGGCGGCTCTTCTTCCGGCTCCGCTTCAACAAAAACCTTGCGCGGCTTACTACCTTCTGATGGACCGATAACCCGATTACTTTCCAGTTCGTCAATCAAACGCGCTGCTCGATTATAACCAATTCTAAAACGCCTTTGCAGCAGTGAAATACTCGCCGTCTGCATTTCAATTACTAAAGCCTTGGCATCTTCATATAGTTCATCCTGTGGCATCTCACCCGGTGCCGCAGCTACTTCTTCAGTCGGCATCATATTTTCCTGATAGTCTGCTTCCTGCTGTTCTGTCACAAAGCTGACCACTCGTTCTACTTCCTGGTCAGAAATAAATGCTCCCTGAACACGGATTGGTTTGTTTTCTCCCATCGGCAGATAAAGCATGTCTCCTCGTCCAAGCAGTTTTTCTGCACCATTACTATCAATAATTGTGCGGGAATCCGTTCCGCTTGATACAGCAAAAGCAATTCGTGAAGGGACATTGGCCTTGATAATCCCAGTAATAACATCTACACTAGGTCGCTGTGTAGCTAGAATCATATGGATACCTGCTGCCCGCGCCATTTGAGCCAGGCGAATAATCGCATCCTCAACTTCATTGCTGGCAACCATCATTAAATCGGCCAACTCATCAACAATCACGACAATAAACGGTAAAATCGGATGGTTTTCACCAGCTTCAATATTTCTCTGTCTCACTAAGTCATTGTAGCCGGAAATATTTCGAACCCCGGCTCCAGCAAATTTCTCATATCTAAGCTCCATCTCCTGAACAACCTTCTGCAGTGCTTGAGCTGCCTTGCGCGGGTTCGTTACAACAGGGGTTAGCAGATGAGGAATCCCATTGTAAACATTCAATTCAACCATTTTAGGGTCAATCATCATCATTTTAACTTCATGAGGCTTTGCCCGCATTAAAATACTGGTAATAATCCCATTGATAGCGACTGATTTCCCACTCCCTGTTGAACCAGCAATCAGTAAGTGAGGCATCTTAGTCAAATCAGCAGATTGTACCATACCTGAAATATCTCTTCCCAACGGCACCTCAAGCAGCTTATCTGGATGGCTGGGCTGAGCTTCAACAACATCACGGAAGGATACCGTACTGACTGTATTATTGGGTACTTCAATTCCTATCAGAGATTTCCCAGGAATTGGAGCTTCCATCCGCACATCCTTGGCGGCTAGTGCTAACGCGATGTCATCTGTTAAGCCGACAATCTTACTAACCTTAACGCCGACAGCCGGTTGAACCTCAAACTTTGTTACTGCAGGTCCCAGACTAGCTTTGACAACCTTGGCATCGACACCAAAACTCTGAAAGGTTTGCTCAAGAACTGAAATATTCTTTTCAATTTTTTGGTATTCGTCACTTTGATCTGCCGCTGGAATGGAATCCAGCAATGAAGACACAGGCAGCTGATAATCTCTGTCTTCTGTTTCAGCAGAAATTTCAAACTCCAAATCTGTCGGATCTTCCGTTTCTGAAAAATCAGTTTCCGGTTCAGGTCCGTAGTAATCATCAGGAGACAGCTGCTCCTGATTTTGAAAGCTGTCAATAGGAACTAATGTTAACTGTTCCGGCTCTTGTTCAGCAGCCTCTGTATACAGCGCCATTTCTTCTTTCGCTAGCTGTTCCCCTGCAGTATGGGGTCTAACCTGATTCTTTTCAAGCCATTGTTCTGCCATTTCTCGGGCTTTCTCTTGTTTTTCTTCTTCCTTAAGCTGCTTCATTTCAGAACGCTTCTGGGCTCTTGCCGCCATTCGCTCGTCGCTTTTTGCAAACATGTTGCTAAGCAGCTTGCGAAGCCTCTGAATCCCGTTTAAAACTTGCTGAATCTCAAGCTTGCTAATCAGAAAAATTCCCAATGCTATGATTATCACTGCAATGATATAACTGCCCAGTTGAGCAACTAAAAAGTGTGTGGCTGAATACAAGAGCGCGCCCAGCATTCCACCACCGACATTTTCACTGATACTATTCCTGCTGAGATCCATTTTTAGAAAATCCCAGGTAGTATTGATAATATTTGGAGAAGCACTGTTGATATTACGGAACCAGTATGCGTGAATGAATAATAAGAAACCAACATAAATTAGACTACCGCCTATAATCTGACGAGCCGACTTAATTGGAAAATTATCTCCAAAGAGGACTAGTGAAAAACCGTAGAGCATCAACAGAATTGCTGCTGCAGAAAATGTATTTCCAACTGCGAAACGTAATCCATTCGCAATCAATATACCTAAAAATCCTAATTTTAATAATCCCAACAAACCAAAGAATACGAAAAAAATACCAATAAAAATGTAGCGCAGCTGTTCCTGCTGCTTTTGTTGTTTCTTGGTTTTCTTTTTCTGTGCCATTAATCCTCCCTCTTTCCGACAAAGACCATTATACCTAAAAAAAGAGACGAACAAAAGTACCCCCATTCGATTTTCCCATTTAAAAAGGAAAACTTTACCAGTTTTCCTTAAATTACCAAAAAATATAGTTTGTATCACCAGTTATTTACTGTCGACCTTGGATACTGTAAATAAGCAGGGATATCGACAGACTTATTTAATTCTAGTCAACCCTTTTTATAACCGCTTAGAAAACCACTGTTCACAGGGTTCATATGCTTAAAGAAAGCTGAGATTAACACTTGGGATCATTGACATTATGTTATCATTGCCTTAATATTTGTAGTGAAAGAAGAAAAATACCGAGGTCGACAGAAACTGCTGCTTCAGACCAGTCATACCAAGGGTTAGAATGTAGCGGCTCTTAATCTAAACAGACTGTAATGTTAATTATTTTTCAGGATCACAAGCCCGCTAAATTGAAATCCTCTTAATCTAAACAGACTGTAATGTTAATTTCTATTTACTTCCTTTCAAAACAATTTTATTTACCTCTTAATCTAAACAGACTGTAATGTTAATTTTTCACAAAATAGGTACGCTAATAGCCCGGCAACCTCTTAATCTAAACAGACTGTAATGTTAATTCAATATTCATTCGAATTACATCATTCTGACTAGAACTCTTAATCTAAACAGACTGTAATGTTAATCTCAATACGTGTCTTGAACTGAGGTGCAGAATCAGTCTCTTAATCTAAACAGTGTGTAATGTTAATAAAGGAAAAGCCGTTTGAGTATTTTCTCAGCCAATCCTCTTAATCTAAACAGAGTGTAATATAAGTGACGAGTAAAATAATTTTTATTCATTCGCCCAATCCATAGAGCTACAAAGGATTGGACGTTTTTTCATTTTATAAATGTTATTTCTGTAAAATTCATACCCTAATTTACACTTCGTTTTAAAAATCCGCTATTTTCTGCAGATTTTCCACTACTGATTTTTTACGTTCTTCGGAAACATGGGTATATATGTTTAATGTTATCTTAATATCAGAATGTCCTAACCTGTTTTGAACATCTTTGATTGTAGTACCTTCTGCCTCAAATAATAAAGTAGCGTGCGTGTGACGGAATCCATGACACCCGATAGGCGCAAGGCTCAATCTTTTAGCTGCTTTATTTGAATGATAATAGACTGTTGAGCGAGAAATAAATTTATTGTCAAGAGTGGTGAAAATCATTTCAACATCCTTTTTACCATATGAGAAAAGTAGTTCTCTTTGTTTCATTTTCCATCGTTTTAATATATGCATTGTGTATGATCGAGACATATTAGACACAATAAGCAATAACTTAGACAATCCAAAACTTTTCCAGATTGTACTACAAGCAGGCGGCACCTATAAGGGGGCATACGACAAACATGGAAATAAATACAATGAAATCAATCGAATTTTCCCAATAAAAAAAGATGGTATTCATCTTTGTAAAAAACGTGCCGATGGCGGTTTAGTTCGGTTCCCGGATGTTCCGGATCATCTGATGATATGGAATGAAGATATAAAAAACTTCCGGATTTTAGCCGGAAGATTGATATTAATTATTATTATGAACTCGGTCAGAAGGTTCTGCAGCGGTGGGAATAGCTTCTTTTTCTGATTTTCTAAAATGATTGTATGCTTTGACACTCGACATAGTAGGAAAAGTAAAAACGAAAAAAACTTGTAGAGATTCTCTATCAAAATCAAGTTTTAAAACAATAATCAAAATTATTAGAAAAGAAACGTAAGAAGCAAACATATCAATCCAAAAACTATATTTTTTAACAGTAGTTTTAATTACTTTAGACATGAATTTATCGAAAAACAAACAAAATAGAGCACCTAAAAAAACAATTAAAACAAAAACGATAAAAAAGTATAAAGTAAAGTTTTCTTTTATAACTTCCTGTGGGAACAATCTTAAAGAAAGCATAACGAGTGTTCCACAAAAAGCTGAGTGCAAAATAGCCCCGCATAGATTAAATAAATAACCATTACTAAAATTGTCAAAAATTTTTTTAATTGCTTTTTCTTTTTCAACTTCTTTTTGCATAATTTTTTATCTCCTTTTCTTGTTACTTATATTTTCGATTTGGCATGTAAATATTTTTAATTTTAATCGTTTGTTCACTGCTTTCCATCTCTTTCTCAGAAGATGAAAAAAAGTATTTTATAATCTTAAACGATACGTTTATAGGATAAATAAGAAAAAGGAAAACATTAATCTGGGTTGTATTTACTAAGCTATCAGCAAGAAAATTAATGGAAAATAGGAAAAATGAAATTGTACTTGTGAAAATATCGATAACTAAAGAAAACTGATTTGTGAAATTTATTTCAGTAGCTTTCATATATCCTCTGAACAATAGAATATTTAGAAAGACGGATAAAGCAAATAAGATTAGTAAGAATCTAAGAAAATGCTCTTCTGGATAATAAGGAAAAAAATGATCGAACACAAGAACCATAATTCCATTTACAAGTATTAAACTAGAAACAAGAAAAAAGGAAACAAAAAAAAGACCTACATTAACAAGTATTCCCAAATTCTTTATTAAAAATGCTACCATTCTATTCATAACAACACCTCACATATTTATTACTCATTAAACCAAAAAAGAAAGCAGGTGTAAATACTTTGTCTATAGAATACTTACCGGGAGAAAAACACGCAGCCAATAACGTCGATGTTTCTGAAAGCCTTGAAAGCTTTCAGGATGCGGGTTATCTCCTTACTGATACAGATTTAATCATAGACATTGATGACTTAAACCACGAGTAAATAAAACAGCTCTTAGAACGTTTCAGGATCAAAACTCAAACCATATGGACGACAAGAGGCGCCCACTTATATTAAAAAAAACTCTGGCTTTCGTGGTGCAAAAAGTGTTTCAGGGTTGGGCGTTGAGATTGAATGTTAAACGTAGCGGGCGAGTTTTCAGGCGCTTACGACTTGTACAGGGTTGTTTTAGGAAGAGACCCCGTCACAGGTGAAAGCTTAACCTTTGATGAATGGATGCAAGCAGGATTTTGGACGGTGTTAGAGGTACTATCTGCGAAAAAGGTGCTTGCTTTATTAGATAATGTTAGACTAGGCAATAAGCTTTTAGATGGCGTATCGTTAACAGAAAAAGAGCTGAAATTATTCAACAAACTGAATGATGTCGGGGACTATAAGATTATTGATAAGGTAGACGATTTAAACGAAGCTGAAAAAGCTAGTGGAGTTAAAGGTAAGTTGATAGGGAGTTTAGATGGATTAACTAAAGAGGAAATTAATGCAGTAGATATATTGAGGTCTCAAGGTAAAGATGTAGAAATAATTCCAGTTGATCCAAAAGCTAGAATAAAAACTCCTGATTTTAAAATTGATGGAGTAAGAACAGAATTGAAAACCTTGGGAAATCCTAACACAAATACAGGTATGAAACGTATTCAAGAGGCGTTTAAACAAAACGCAAATGACGTTATCATAAATGGTATTGATGCGGGTTTGACTAAGAGTCAGGCTGAAGAGATATTAGCTAGAGCAGCCGGGAAATATCCAAATGGGAAATTTCCTGGTAAAGTAGAGATATGGACTAAAGAAGGTACGATAGTATCAAAATAGGAGGAATATAGCATATGAGATTTCAATGTAAATGTGGAGAAGTTTTGTCCAATGGCATGTCTCCCAATGATATAGAGTTGCGTGTATATACAGATAAAGAATGGGATGAGTTAATTAATTTAGGAATGACTGATTCTGTAGATATACCTTTTCCAAAATTAGATGTTTGGAGATGCCCTGTGTGTAAAAGATTATATGTATTTGATGAAGGTAAACTAAAATATCAATATGTTTTGGAAGAAAATATTTTTTAAATAAAAAGGTATTCAAACACAAGATTGGTAATCAAAGCATTTAGACCGCTCAATAATGGGCGGTCTTTTTTAGTACAAAAAAACAACCTTTATATTTTGAAAGCTGTTAGCTGTTCGTCCGTTGTTTTTCTATTGATTAATTTTACTTAATGTTTTGATTTTTTGCATCCCGATTTACACTCCGGTTTAAAAATTTAATATTGCTAATTCTGATTACTTAAATACTAAAAATACTGATATATCAGCGCTCTAGTTCAGTCTGATTTAGTATGATTTCTAGTCACGATTACAGAGTATAATGTTAAGTGATTATAGTGCTCAGTTGTTTTTAGTTGGCCACGCTCTTAATCTAAACAAAATATAATACCAAAGCTTTAAAAATTCACAAAGAGGACGGCTTAAGTATATACTCAAGCCGTCCTCTTATACGATTCAACAATCTATTCATAAGTTATTACAGAGATTGAGGCATCGTGGTATCGTCGATGCCACAGTTCTCTTTAATGATAAAAATCAAAACGGCCTTTCGCCATTACTTCTTTTACACCGCCTGTTTCTAATAAGGAACGGTCCATAATTGCTTTTTTGATAAAGGAAGCGGGATAGCCTTTTACTTCGGTTTTTCCAACTTCACCAAACGCATGGGTATTTCCAATAGAGCATACTGAGCCTAATGAATGGAAGGTGAAGGGTTCTGTCGCCTTACCTTTCAATTGAGCCTTGATATTTCTGCCAGCCTGCTCCCCCATCTTCAATGAAATCTGAGCAGTGGTCGGATAAGGACGGTTGCTGGCCATATCCATGACTGCGGAGCAGTCGCCAACGATATAAACATTTTCATGTGCTGGTGCAGTTAAATCTGGATTAACCATCACCCGGCCGCGTTTTGCTTCAAAGCCGGAAGCTCCGACTACGCGGCTGCCGCTGACGCCCGTTGTCCAAATAATGGTTTTGGCTTTCAGCTCTGTAACAGCTCCTGTTTCTTTATCCTCTTGATAAACCACCGTATCGGGCTTAATTTCCTTGATTGGTTTTCCAGTTAAAAATTTTACTCCCCATTTTTCTAATCGCTGGATACCGTAGTCTGCCAGTTTTTCACTGAACATCGGTAATAAACGGGTGACCGCTTCAACACAGTAAAGCTCAATCGCCGCAGGTTCAACTCCAGCTAGTTCCGCAAAATGTTTTCGACCTTCAACAAACGCGCCCAGCAGTTCTATCCCAGTAAATCCAGCACCACAGACCACAATTTTTAGTAGTTCAGGGTCTTTGGTTTCTTTGTAAGTCTTCATCTGCTCTTCGATGTGCTGATGAATCTGTTCTGCCGTAGCAACATCCACCATCTGTAAAGCATATTCTTCTACTCCAGGAATACCAAATGACTCAGACACAAACCCCAAGGCGACAACTAGATAATCATACGTGAGTACCTGTCCGTCCTCTAATAATACGGTCTGATTGTCTGGATCGATCTTGTCCACAGTTCCCTGAATAAAGGTAGTACATGAGGCTTTTACCACATCACTGATTGGATAGCTGATTTTGTCTTTTGTTTGTGTTCCTGCCGCAACCTCATGAAGGTCTGTCGCCTCATAATGGTAAGCATTACGGTCCACCAATGTAATTTTTAAATCTGCCGCTCCCTTTTGTAGTTCATGAAGCGCCCTCAGTCCTGCATACCCTGCTCCTAAGATGATGACCTGTTTACTCATGTTAATTCTCTCCTCTCACACATTTCATTTATTACAGCCATAAACCAATGGCAAAAAAAACAACCTGAGCGAAAGCACCTGCTGCAAGAATTCTTACCGCACAAATAAATGTTTTCGTTTTTATCTGCTCCTGAAGAAGCTGTCGCGTCTGCTTCCAGACAAAAGGAATGATTAAGAATGTTAAAAGCAGCGTAATTGGTGCCAGGCCTGACCAGACACTATAAGCAATTGCTGCAAAAGCAATCACCTGCAGCAGAACAAATAGTTTTAACGCATTACCCTTTCCTAAGTAATGTACCAAAGTAAAGCGATGATTTTTTTCATCCTCTTCCAAATCACAAATATTATTTGCCAGCATCAAATTGGCAATCAGACAGGTATTTGGTAAAGAAATCATGAAAACCTCGCCGATTGTTGACAGTGTCCATTGAAATTCTTCAAAAGTATTAATGTAAACACAAATCAGCGTAATCATGAATCCCATTGTAATTCCTGACAATACTTCTCCTAAAGGTAAGCTGGACAGTGGTTTCGGCCCTGAGGAATAAAAGATGCCGACTAAATAACAATAGACACCCATCGCCAGCAACGGCCAGCCGACTATTACTGAAAGAGCAATGCCAATCAATGCTGAACCAGTAATCATCCAGATAATCCAATGGCGGAGCTGTTTCAATGAAAGACCCTCTCGTCCGATAATATTCGTCTTTTCTTTATAATCATGTCCTTCTTTTGCATGAAGATAATCATTATAATTATCTAAAATATCAACTGCCATATTAAAAATGAACATTGCAACAAAATAAATGCATACATACAACAGATGTGTCTGGCGATAGTGATACCAGCTATAACACAACCCTAGCAGAAATGGCAGGACACTAGCAGTTTTTGCTTTTAATTCAACTAATTCAAAAAAGATATCTCTATTCAAATTATACTCCTCTCTCCTTTCTTTTAGCTAAAATATGCTTCATAATTGAATCGAATAATTTACTGTATTTATTTCTCAATATCATATACAATCAATAGTATGGAGTTATTGAAAGGAACTACTTTGTTATGAAGGATTTTTGGACACACTTTCCACTGGTTCAGCAGCAGTTGATTGAAACAAGTCTGCTGATTGAAAACAAAATTAATATTCGCAATAAAGAAATCGAACGAGCACTGCTTGAGCTGAATCACTCCGGCGGCAAAATGCTCCGTCCGGCTTTTTTCTTTATTTTCGCCCAAATGGGCAATAAGGAACAACAGAATCAGCAGCAGCTAGTAAAAATTGCTGCATCTTTGGAAATTCTACACATGGCTACATTAGTCCATGATGATATTATTGATGACTCGCCGCTGCGCCGAGGAACTCAGACTATACAGTCGAAATACGGTAAGGATGTAGCCGTCTATACTGGTGATTTGCTATTTACAGAATTTTTCGATTTACTGGCAGATACAATGAAAGGCTCGGATTTTCTTCGCATTAATGCCCACTCGATGAAACGCCTGCTTCTGGGTGAGCTGGATCAAATGTATACACGCTACAATAAGCATATCACTGTTACTGACTACTTGCGAAGCGTAACTGGAAAAACGGCTGAGCTTTTTTCTCTCAGCTGTATTGAAGGTGCTCATTTTGGTCACGCGCCAAAGGAAGTAGAAAAACTAGCAAGTAGAATCGGACGTCATATCGGTATTGCTTTTCAAATCTATGATGATATTCTTGATTACTCAGCTACCGAAGTTGTTCTAAAAAAACCTACTATCGAAGATATCTCTCAAGGGGTATACACACTCCCTTTAATTTTTGCTTTGGAAGAACACAGCAGTTTATTAGCGCCTTATCTTGATAAGCAGGAGCTGATTACAGTAGAAGAAGCAAATGAAGTGGCAGCACTTGTCCATCAGCTCAACGGTGTAAGTAAGGCAAAAGAGTTTGCCGGTCGAATGACGGAAAAAGCCCTTTCAGATATTGAAAAACTACCTCCGTGTGACAGCACGAAACAATTGAAAATGCTAACTGAACTTTTATTAGGCCGTTCTTATTAACAGCCTATTTTATTGCTGCTGTTCTCATTTCAATTTGCAGCTTTACAATTAAGGAGAGGGACCGAGACAATCGATGTCTAGTCCCTCTCTTTTTGTAATCCTGCCAATCGCCAAAAAATGCGATTTACAGACCGTTTTTTTGGTGCCCTTTCCATTTAGCAGCTTGCTACAAGCCCTGATCCACACGATAAAGCTGCTGGTAATGAGCATTCTCTGCCATTAGCTGTTCTGGTGTTCCTTTCATTGTCAATTTGCCGTTTTCAATGAATATGACCTGATCCATAGATTGTACACTTTGGAGATGATGGGTAATCCAAATGATTGTTTTGTCCTGCAGCACTTCAAAAAAAGTGGCTAAAAGCTGCTGCTCTGTAATTGGATCAAGACCCGTTGTTGGCTCATCAAGCAACACAATTGGTGTATTTTGCAGGAGAATTCTTGCTAACGCCAGTCGATGGCGTTCCCCTCCGGAAAAACGCAGGCCTGCCTCATCAACCATTGTCTGTAGTCCTTCAGGCAGCTGCGTCACCATTTTTTTCAAGCCCACCTGCTCTAAAACCTGCCAGATTTCCTCTTCAGAAGCATGCTCATTGCCTAGTCTGATATTATTCAAAATCGTAGTACGAAACAAATACGGCTTCTGTTGAATAACACCTATCCATTGGGTAATCTGATCGCCAAACAACGCTGTTGGAACATCTCCCAACAATACCTGCCCCGCTGTAGGAAGAAGGTCTCCCCGAATCAACGAAGCAAATGTACTCTTTCCTGAACCGCTACGCCCTAAAATAGCCAGCTTCTCGCCCCTTGGAATAGTTAGCGTCAGCTGATCCAGCACATTTTTTTCCTGCTCTGAATAAGCAAAAGTCAATTCTTTAATATTGATATCCACGGTCTCTGGCGTTAGCTCCTGTGTTCTGCTTTCTTCATGATTATCCGGCAGCTCGTTCAAACGACGAATAGAATCTCCATAAATATTCACTTCCTGAGCAGCAGCAGGTAGCGGTGCAAACGCATCAATCAGTGGAAAAATAGTTAACACGAAAGCTGCAATCCAGTTAGCCGCTCCGCCATGATTTCCAGGAAAACGGAATGCTGTCCATGATAAGACAGCTAA
Organism: Enterococcus sp. LJL51; assembly: GCF_054871795.1. Classification (NCBI taxonomy): domain Bacteria; kingdom Bacillati; phylum Bacillota; class Bacilli; order Lactobacillales; family Enterococcaceae; genus Enterococcus; species Enterococcus sp. LJL51. Next base: position 50,016 of record NZ_JBTXLW010000005.1, read on the forward strand.
AGCAATCAAACCAAACAGCAACTGTAATGTAAAATCTCTGCTTCGGTCAAACTTTTTTGTCTTTTCATCTAGTCCGCGTAATTTCCTCTCCTGTGCTTCATAGGATGCAACAAAATCTGCACCTCTTTGACTAAACATCCAATCGGAAACACCTAGAATATTATCAGTTAATGTCTTGTATAACTCATTCTTAGAAACTTTCTGTTTTTCCTGACGTGCACCATTTACTATTAACGAAAGCAGCGGCAGCAGAAAAACAATACTTCCCAGAAGCAGCAGCATAGCTAAAGCAAACCACCACGAAAATAATCCTAAACCGATAATAATAAATGTGTAAAGAATCCAGGCAATCACAGTGGGGAAAATAGTTCTCAGATACAAATTCTGCAGATGATTAATATCCTCAGAAAGTAAACCCAAAAGATCCCCTGTCTGAAAATCAGACTTTAAAAACATTGCTCTCTTTTCTAAAGTTAAATAGAGCTTCAAACGTAAATCTGATGTCATTTTTAATACCCAGTTGTGGCTAACCAGTCGTTCAATATACCGAAAAACCGGTCTGCTGATGCCGAATGCCCGAGTTAATACAATTGGGATATATATCATTAAAATATTCTCAGGCAGTGAGGCAGCTTTACTGATTAAATAGCCGGAATTAAACATTAATGCACCAGCACTAAAAAATGTCAGAAAACCTAAAAATAATGCAGCAGCTAATAATCCTTTATACTTTTTCAAAAAAGGCTTTACCCATTTATCGTTTCGGTAATCTGCTGTATTTATCGGGAGTTTATTCATCACTTTCCCCCCTCATCTCTTGTATCAACGATACATAATAACCATTTTTTTCCAGCAGTTCCGGAAGGGTCCCCCACTCAACCAGACGACCTTCATTCATCACTAAAATGAAATCCATTTCCTTCATCCAGTGGAGCCGATGAGTAGCAAAAAACACAAGATGATTTTCCATTAACGGAAGCATTTTCTCTTTAAGCTCGACTTCTGTCTCAATATCCAAATGAGCTGTCGGCTCATCAAAAATCAAAATTCGCCGCTGTGCATCCAAAAACGCCCGTGCCAGTGCAACTCGCTGAGCCTGACCGCCACTAAGCATTCGGCCGCTTTCACCGATAACAGTCTCAATGCCATTCGGCAGCTCAGCTGTCAGTTCATCCAAGCCAACCAGCTGAATCACTTTTGCAACCTGCTCATCAGTAGCCTCCGGCGTATAGAATCGAATGTTATTTGCCAGTGTATCCTGAAACACGTAGGGATTTTGTGGAATATATAAAATCTGTTTCTGCCAGTCCTGCTGTGCCATATGAGGAAGGGCTTGATTGTTAAGCAAGAAGCTTGTTTCTGATTCCGGTGTAAGAAACCCCGTCAGTAGATTAATCAACGTAGATTTCCCAGAGCCGCTGGCGCCGATGATTCCCACCTTTTGCAGTCCTTCAACAGAAAAAGAAAGCTCTTTCAGAGTCGAACGTTCCTGTTCTGGATAAGTAAAGCTAAGATTTTGAACAAAAAGCTTATCAGTTGCTGACCATTCCGGTAATGTCAGCTGCTCTGTCTGAGAAGCCTCCGGCAGCTCCAACACGCTGTGGATAGCCTGAAACGCATTTTTTCCATCCAGTGTTGCATGATAATCACCAGCAAAATCACGAATTGGCAGAAAGAATTCCGGTGCCAAAATTAGTGTTGTTAGTGCCGGGAATAGAATAATCTGCCCATTTAGCAACGCTAGACCTAGAAAAACGGCAACGACTGCTACTGATAAGGTTGTAAAAAAATCAAGCGCAAAAGTTGATAGAATCGCTATTTTCAAAGTACTCATAGTTGCTTCTCTGAAACGCTCACTAGTAGAGTAAATACTGTCAGCATACTTTTTGCTTAGTCCAAACAGTTTTAATGTGTCCAAACCTCTGAGCGAATCAATAAAATGATTAGAGAGCAGCTGAAAAGCCTTATACTGCTTATCCGCTTTACTTTGTGCTGCATAACCTAAAATAATCATAAATACAATAATTATCGGAAATACAATTAACAGGATAACCGCAGAACGAATATCCAGCGTAAAAAGAAACGCTAAGATAATCCAGGGAATCACCATCATATTAATCATTTTCATCAAAATCAACTGAAAATAATTTTCAGTCTGATGAATACCTTCTAAAGCCATGGTAACAATATTTCCTGTGCCTTCTTTTTGAACAACAACTGGACCTAATCGGAAAATTTTAGTCAGCAGCTGCTCACGTAATTCTCTTGATGCCTTGTAACTAAAATTATCCAGCTGCTGATCCCTGAAAAAGGTAATAATGTGACGACCAGCGTAAAATAAAAAGAACCCCAGCAGAAACTGCCACTGCTCTTCCAATAAACCGCCGCCCCATAAGCCAGTAATCGCTTTTGCTAAATAATACGCCTGCCCAATAATAAAGACTGCCTGCAGGAAAGAAAATCCTGCAAGCAATAACATCATTCGTTTGGTTTCAGGCATCTTCATGATTGCCTTATCGATCATTCACCATACCCCGCCGCATGGAGAGGATGGGTAATTCTTTTTCTAAAAACGTAATATGTCCAAGCCGTGTACCCCAGTACAAATGGTAAAATCGTTAGAGAAATCCAGCTCATAATTTTTAGTGTATAGGGACTGCTGGAAGCTGACTCGATTAGTAAATCGTTAGCAGAGCCTAAAGAGCTAATCATTACTCGTGGGAATAACCCGCTAAACAGCAACGCTACCAATAAAACCAAGGTTAGACCACTTGCAACAAATGCCAGCATTTCTTTTTTCTTAAACACACTAATATTGGCAATCACAGTCAAGCCGACAATTCCAACCAATAAAAGGAGGGTTGTCATAAAGTGCAGTTCAAAGAAATCGGTTTTGAAATACAATAGGACAGCAAAAACAACTAGTCCCACATAAAGAATCCAATATAGAAATTCGGCGTAATTTTTCGCCCGTTCTCTGACTGGGCCGTCTGTTTTTAATGCGATATAGTTTAGCCCGTGCAGGTAGCACAACAGGGTAAGAGCCACTCCGCCGACTAGTGAAAACAGATTAATATAGTCTGTAAAGCCCGCTGACATATTCCCTGCTTCATCAATTGGCATCCCTTGAATCATACTGATAAATAAAACACCAAAGAAAAATGGGACTAAAAAGCTGCCGATTGTCAGGGTCCAGTTCCAAATATTTCTTTTAGGTCCTTCAGGCATCCGATGACGAAATTCAAAGGAAACACCACGGATAATCAATCCCACTAAAATAATAAACAAAATTAGATAGTAGCCACTAAACAATGAAGCGTACCAATAGGGAAAGGAAGCAAACATTGCGCCTCCTGCTGTCAACAGCCAGACCTCATTGCCATCCCAAACCGGTCCAATACTTTCAACAACCTGATCTTTTTCATGATCGTCATGCGTCAAAGTCTGAACTGCCATACCTACACCAAAATCAAAGCCTTCTAAAAAGAAAAAGCCTGAAAATAAGACACCAATTAATACATACCATAATAACTGCAGATTACTCATTTACTGAAAACCTCCCTGTCAAAAGGATCTGAAGAGGCTGTTTGCTGTGCCAGCATTTTTTCTTCATAATCAGGTCCCTTTTTCAATTCTCTTGTAATCAGATAAATCATAACTGTTGCCAGACCTGCAAATAGAATAAAATAGATAATATTCGAAATTAAAAGCGAAGTCACTGATACATTAGGAGATACACTGTCTTCAATTCTGAATAACCCGTAAACTGTCCAAGGATAGCGTCCCAGCTCTGTGATCAGCCAGCCAGCTGTATTAGCTAAAAATGGTGCAAACGTACATAACCCCATAATCCAAAGCATCCAGCGTTTTTCATAAAGAGAAGGTTTCTTCTTACGCGTAAAGAATAACCCTAGCACCGCAACCAGCAGCATCAGCATGCCAAAACCAGCCATTACACGGAAGCTCCAGAATAAAGTGTTGACTGGCGGATAATAATTATCTTCGCCATATTTTTCAATCAGTTCTTTGTTAACTGTGTCCATCCCGTCTACAGCACCGGAAGGTTTATTATAAGATAAAATACTCAGCATATAAGGAATTTGAATACCAAAAACCTGCTTATGCTTCGCTTCATCCGCCCAGCCAATCAAGGTCCAGGCAGCTGGATCGCCAGAATCTTCATAAGCTCCTTCCATCGCCGCAAATTTCATCGGTTGATCGTCAATCAATGCTTTCATCTGAGCATCACCAGCACCTAAAACAAGGATTGAACCGACTAAAGTAACCACTAAGCCTAAACGCATGGAACGTTTATGAAACTCTGTATCCCGCTTTTTCAAAATTTGAAAAGCCGCTAGTCCGGCAACAATCATTCCACCCATGGTAATCGCTCCCGCGATTACGTGAGCAAATTCGTACCAAACTTGATGATTCGTCAGCAAAGCTCCGAAATCAGTCATTTCTGCCCGACCATTACGCAGCGTGTAGCCTACCGGATGCTGCATAAAGCTGTTAGCAGCCAGAATCCAAAACGCGGAGAGCATTGAAGCTCCTGTCACCAGCCACATGAACAGCAAGTGAACCTTTGGTTTGACGCGATCCCAAGTAAAAATCCACAAACCTAAAAAAGTTGACTCCATAAAAAAAGCCAGCAGTGCTTCCACAGCCAACGGTGCTCCGAAAATATCCCCAACAAAGCGAGAATAATCAGACCAGTTCATCCCAAACTGAAACTCCTGAATAATTCCGGTCACAACCCCTACTGCGAAGCTTAGAAGGAAAATATTCCCCCAAAATTTTGCCATCTTCCGATAGCGCTCATCCTTTTTCCAAACGTACATCGATTCCATGATTGCTACAACCAAGGCAACACCGATGGAAAACGGTACGAAGAAAAAGTGAAATACCGTTGTCATTCCAAACTGGAATCTTGCCAACGTAACAATATCCATAAAACACCCTCCTTGTTCTCAGCTTTTTCTTCATATAAGAAAAAGCACTATAAAATAATAATTATTATGATGTCCTTTTGAGTATACTCCTTTATTGCAAAAGTACCAAGACTTTCGAAATGGAAAAATGAAAAAAAACGAATTTTTCAGAGTATTCTAATTATTAGGAAAAATAAATCATTGCTTTACGATAAAAAACCAGATTTTTTCTCTCTATAAATCAGCAGCTTACTCCAATTTAAAAAAAGCCTTATCGGTTGATCCCCGATAAGGCTTTTTCTACTAACTATATTTTCAGATTAGTTATTTAACAGTGGGACGAGTAGACACTGATCTCAATCTTGAAAACCAGCCTACAGCTCGGCGAACCGTTGGCATATCTTTCCCGTAATTGGCTTTATAGATTGTATTCAAAATACCCTTTTCATCTGGGTGAGCAATTCCTGTAATCCCTTTACCGTCAAAGTAATAAGTTGTTGAATCACCTTCCACCTCGAAGAAACAAGGTGTGTCAAATAGGGCGTCCTCTACAACTCCGCCTGTTTTTAAGAACAATGCTACTTCATCGTTTCTACGATTAAGCAAACCTTGTAGAAATTCACCATCTGCATAAACATATTTTTTCATTTCGTTTGCTGCAGCCTGCCATTGCCTGCTGTTTAGATAAACCAACAGCTGAGAACCCACAAGAATCGCCTCACCTAAGTTAAAGTGAAAGCTCACTAAAGCATCAAACTGTCCCTGTGTTAATTGAACCTCTACGTAGTTGAAAATACCAGATGCATGTGATTTGATATCTTCATCTAGAAAAGCATTCGCCTGACTTTCTGAAATAGTCATTCCTGGATAAACACCTTTCGTATGTCCATACCCGATTGTCCACTTACCTACAGAATCCTGATAGGCAGTCAAACGAAGACCTTCCCATTTTTTAATTAGATTTCTTCCATCTTGAGAAATCTTCATATTTTCATTTGCCATTCTTCCACCTCCTCAGTAGTATTATTTTACAAGCGGACGTGTGGATACACTACGTAGTCTTGAGAACCAGCCTACTGCTCGGCGAACCGTTGGCATATCTTTCCCGTAATTTGCTTTGTAGATTGTATTCAAAATACCTTTTTCATCTGGATGGGCAATCCCCGTAATTCCTTTACCGTCAAAATAATAAATTGTTGAATCTCCTTCTACTTCAAAAAAACATTTCATAATTATTTTCCTCCTTAATAATTTTAATAAATAGTTGTTTGTTTTATAGAAATATCAGCGCTGTCATCTCTATAAGTTAATTATATTCTAAAATGAGCAATACAAACTTTCATAAAACTCCCACTTTTCTTTCCAAATATAAAGTATATACTGTTTTTCCACTTATTTTACAAGCGGACGCGTCGATACACTGCGCAATCTTGAGAACCAGCCCACTGCTCGATGAACTGTCGGCATATCTTTGCCGTAATTGGCTTTATAGATTGTATTCAAAATACCCTTTTCATCTGGATGAGCAATCCCTGTAATCCCTTTACCATCAAAATAGTAAGTCGTGGAATCCCCCTCTACTTCAAAGAAGCACGGGGTATCGAAAAGTGACTCTGAAGGCGATGGTGCAGACTCCGTTTCATAATTAGGACGAATAACACCCCAGACACCATCCATATTATGAAGAACTCTAGCTGCCGGGCTTCCAAATTCTAAACTTGAGTTATGCCAGTTCTGATCTACAGAGACAAAAGTTCCATCTCCTTGCCCATCCTCTACAGCAATTGCTGTATGTCCATATTGAGCATATATGCCCAGTCCCCAAATAAGGACATCCCCCTTTTTGATACTCGCAGCATTGGTTACCCGAATTCGCTGAAAGCCGGCTGGGATAGCCTGTGTTGTTAAATGAATCGCATTGCCGCTGGGCCACCAGTCAAAGTATTTTTTCATGACATGAATCGTCAAGTCCATACACTGTGAGCCATAAGCATTGTCCATATCGATACGCTGACCGACAAGGCTGTTTACATAAGTTGCTACACTACTTGCTTTTACCATATTCTTACTCCTTTTCTACCATTCGAATGTTTATTTATTTAGGATATCCTATGTAAGAATTATAACCAGAATATGTAAGCAAAAACTGTCAAATAACTGTTAAATTCCTCCCATAATCATGAGTTTTTGCTAAAGAGTATAATTTTAGCATGAACATGAATGTCAGCTATGACTAGTTAATTCAAAAGGTATTTTCTCGTGCACAAATTATTACGGAGCGTTTCCGTGTATCCAACAAATGAATCATATACTGGATCAACTACAGGTAAAAACGCTGAATGCTCTTTGGTATGGAACGACTCAAGAATAGAAACACTATGGAAGATTGCAACGTTATTGAAAATTGTTATTGAAGGATTCCACGGACTTGAATACTCACACCTGTTAATATCAAATATCACCCTTGCTTAAACGACAATTGAAGCTAGCTGTCCAGCTACGAATAGACTTTGTAAAGCCTGTCTCTGGGATTACTCGAGGCAAAGCATAATGAACTATTGGCTTAGCTGCCCAGATTATTCGCTTTGTTTCCTTTCTTCAAATAAAAGAACTTAAAACAACGGTGTACCAACCTCTAAAAGTTAGATTTTCAGGTCTAACTTTTGGAGGTTGGTACACAACGGCAGGGAGTTCCTGCATTTGTTTTAAGCTCAACAAGTTTATTCAGTTTTTTGTCCTACAACACAAATTGTCATATAACTAGTTTTTCAAAAACTATTCTTTTACTGTGCTTATTAATATGATTAAATCCATTTCAATCTGCTGATTTCATCAATCGTAAGCCCAAACTTATCAGTGTTGTTAGTAAGCACAGCTCCAAGGCTGCCTATTTCTGTACCTTTCCGTACCAAAACATCGATTCCTGCTGGGGTTACAAGAGAGGCATCAAATCTAATCACCAGAATATTGTCCGTCAAGCCAATCACTCGCCATTTACTAGTCAGAATTTTTAAAACTCCTTTGCCTCGCCAAACGAATAACTCTTCTCTAAACGTATCTATACCAGTGATTTTTCTTATTTTCCCAGTATTCGTTTGATATGTAACTATATCCAATAGTTTAAGTGGATGGCGATTGAGTATTTTATAGCTGATACTTGGCACCTGACGTTTTCCAGAAAGCCACATAGGAAAAGTTGACCCTTTAATCAACCATTGACCTTCTAATTGAGTTATGCTATTTTCCGTAACAATCCCCGCCTTTCCAAGTTAAGCTCAACTCTATTTTCCAGTTAAGCCGTTTTATATAAGATGATGCTTGATCATACTATCAATGGAGGCTAAAATAATACCTTCATTATCTGCAATCGGCTGCCAGTCTAAAACCCTTTTTGCTTTGTCGTTACTGACATTACGGCTCATTCCCAAAAGGAGTACCCCTTCTTTAGCTTGTCTGCTGAACAACGAAGAAATACGGATAATTCCATTAGGTAATATTTTTGAGGGGACTTTTCCGGCAGCTTCGGGTCGCTTTTTCTTGATTATTGATGCTATTTCAGTTATTGATATTTGACCTTTAGCAGAAGCAATAAATCGCTGTCCATTCGCCTTTTCACTGGTCATTGCCCGAATATGCAAATCAGCAACATCTCGGACATCTACAATATTTAAAGGTATATTTGGTATTCTTTTGCTTGATCCATTTAATAAACCTTGTAAAATTTCAAAGCTTCCTGAAATATGAGCACTCAAAGATGGACCAAATATAGCTACTGGATTAATTGCTGCAAATTCCAATGAGCCTCCTTCATTTTTGATGAAATCCCAAGCAGACTGCTCAGCTAGAAGCTTAGATTTTTCGTAAATAGATAATCCTTTTTCGTCTACCTTAGTCCAATCTTTTTCAGTTGTTGGAATTGATGCATCTTTATTACTAAATCCAACGGATCCAAAGTTGGATGTCATTACGACACGCTTTACCCCTGAATTCCGAGCTGCCCTTAATACTCTACTAATTTCCTCAACCGCTGGACGGATTGCTTCTTCTTCATTTTTTGGTCTAGTAACGAAAACTGGTGAAGCAACACTCAGAACATAGTCGCAATCTGTTATAGCCGTCTCCCAATTGTCATCCTTGGATAAATCAGCCTCAAAAAACTGAAGCTGTTCAACTGATGTTGTACCGTTTTCTTTAAGCATTTCAATAATTTTTTCCTTGCTATTGATTGAACGCACGGTAGTTCTCACATTATACCCTTTTTGCAGCAATTGAACTATTATTTGGATTCCAAGAAATCCTGTACCTCCTGTTACTAAAACATTATTCTGCATCTCTTTTCCCTCCGCTAATCATAAAATTGAATCTATCATTCATTTGATGAATTATCATCATAGAACCTAAAGTACTGTTTAGGTCAAGAGTTTTGATTAACTTTTTTGAGGAGAGAAACAATGACTTATTCTATTAAAGAGGTCTCAGAGCTATTTAGCTTGTCGATTCCTACAATTCATTTTTATGACAAACAAGGGCTGCTGCCATTTGTTTCAAAAAATTCGTCTGGGCACCGTGCTTTTACTGAGTCTGATTTATACTTAATGCAACCCATTTGCTGTCTAAAAAATACTGGCATGCCAATCAAAGATATCCGAGCCTTTATTGATTGTGTTCTTAAAGGACCTGATACAATTGCTGCCCGCAAAGAATTACTTTCTACCCATAAAAGTAACGTATTAGCATAAATTCAGGAATTAAATGAGAATCTAAAAGAAATAGAAATAAAAATTGATACCTACAGTTCTACAGATGCTGTAAAAATCATTAATCTACAACGAAATTTTGCTTCTGCTGAAAAGGACGCGTATCACCTGCCAAATCCTTATACAAAAGTAACTCGGGGTTAAATTAGAAAAAGGAGTGATGACCTCAACCAGTCATCACTCCTTTTTTCAATCCAACGATAACGAAACTATTTTTTTATTTATCTTCTCCCAGCGCTGCTTTTAAAGCTTGTGCCAAGGCGCTTTCTCCTGGTTCTTCTTTTTGAGAATACTTTTTCATCAGTTGGCGTTCTTCATGTTTAGTAATTTTTTTATTGCGCTGCTTTTTATCTGGAATCTTTTCACTTATGGAGCAAGTATTGCATTTGAAATAAGAGCCGTTCTTACCATCAATAATCACCATTTTCTTGTGGCATTGAGGACAACGGTGATTGGATACCTTGGGATCCTTTCTTCTTCTGTAGCTGCACTCCTGATTTGAACAAACATAAATTTTTCCATCACGAGTATTTTTTTCACGCAAGTTTTCACCACAGTCCGGACACTTTTTTTGTGTCAGGGAAAAATCCTGGTAGCGGCTTTCGCTTTTCTTGATTTCACTTACCAAACGGCTGGTATCCTGTTCAATCTCTTTCAAAAATTCCTTGCTGTTTTTCTTACCATGAGCAATTTGCTCCAATGTTTTTTCCCATTTCTCAGTTAGCTCAGGTGTCACCAGAGATGGATTCACCAACTGAAGCAGCTGCTTCCCTTTAGGAGAAACCAGCAAACCTTGTGTTGTTCTTTCCATCAATTCTGATTTAATCAGCTTTTCAATAATCTCAGCTCTAGTTGCAGGAGTGCCAAGGCTATGTTTTTCCATTGCTCCCAGCAGTGTTCCTTCATTAAGTGGTTTAGGGGGAGTCGTCATTTCCTTATTAATTGAAAAATTCGGCTGAATACTCATTCCAGTTTTCCAATCCGCCGTTGGGGCAGCAGCGGCTTCTTTTTCTTTTTTCCAACCAGCAACCTCTACTTTATTCTGTCTAAAAACAAAATTTTCCTTGCCGAAAGAAACGGTAATTTTTCGCTGATTTACTTTATGAGGCTGGGCAAAGATTCCTAGAAAACGTTCAACAATCATTAAATAAATTTTTTGTTCGTCATTGCTCAATTTTTCAAAGCGAGGACGCTGTTCAGTAGGAATCAAGGCATGGTGATCGCTAACCTTCTCATTATTAAATACTTTGTTCAAGACAACCTGACCATTATTTTTCAGGTATTCCTTCGCTTCTGGAAAGCTGGAGCTGATAGCCTGTAAACGTTCCTTCATTGTGTCTTTCATATCTGTTGTCAAATACTTACTGTCTGTCCGAGGATAAGATACGATTTTGTGGTATTCATACAGACTTTGTACCAGCGACAATGTTTTCTTTGCCGAGAACTGATAGCGCTGGTTGGCATCCCGCTGAATTTCAGTCAAATCGTAAGGTAATGGAGCAGCTTCTGTTTTCATCTTATCCTGTATATCTGAAACCTTTCCATTATTCTTACTTAGCTCTTTCACAAAAGCTTCTACCTCGCTGCGTTCTTTAAACGCAAATTGATTTTTTTGAACCAAGCGTCCTTTTTCTTTATGATAATTTAAATCTACACTAAAATAATTTTGCGGACGAAAGCCTTCAATTTTTTTCTCTTGATCTCTTACCAATGCCAATGTGGGTGTTTGCACACGACCGGCTGAAAGACTGTCCTGATATTTTACAGTGAGAGCCCGTGTCACATTCAGACCAACCAGCCAATCAGCCTTGGCCCGTGCCAGCGCAGAGTAGTAAAGGTTATCGTACTCTTTAGCTGGGCGCAGCTTTCTGAACCCATCCTTGATTGCCTTATCTGTCTGTGAAGAAATCCATAAGCGCTTCACTGGTTTTTCAAAGCGGATATATTCAAGAATCCAACGGGCAACCAGCTCGCCTTCCCGTCCAGCGTCTGTAGCAATCACTGCTTCTGTGACATCTTTGCGGCTTGCTAATTGCTTAATTGCCTTTAACTGATGGCCAGTTTTAGGCAGAGGCTTGATGCCTAAATTCTTTGGCACCATTGGCAACGTCTCCATTTGCCAAGACTGCCATTCTTTATTAATATCCTCTGGCATTTTTAATCCTAAAAGATGACCCAGTGCCCAAGTTACAATTACCGTAGGCCCTTCATAATAGCTTTTATTTTTTTGGTTTGCACCCAGCACTTTACTTAAATCTTTAGCAACACTAGGCTTCTCAGCAATAATCAGTTGTTTGTTCGCCATATATTTCACTCACTTTCCTGTTTCATCTATAATAATCTCTGAAAAATCAATTCCTACATAAAACACAGCAAGATGCTTTTTTAGCCGAGTATCTCGGGTATTTATTAGCATTTATTGCTTTAATCATCGACCAAAGAAAATAACATGAATTCCTAGTCTTTTACAGTATTAATATAGTTTTTCTCTTAATTAAAAAATTCAATGCCTTTATTCTACCACATTCTTCTCTCTCTTTGCTTTTTACTTAAGTCTTTCTTATTGAAATATAAAGTCAAAAACTACATACTTACTAATTGTAAGTGTAAAATTCAAAATAACGGAGTTCTTATGATAGCAATCGAATTTTTTCATGATGTCATCTGTAGCTTTTGTTTTCCTATGTCTTACCGAATGAGACAAGTTCAAATTGTTCACCGTTCATTTCCACTAGCAAAAGAACCACAGGATCTAGCACAAATGTTTGGCAGTAGAGAACAAGCCAAATCGGAAATTCTTTCTCACTGGGTACATGCCAATCAAAATGATGAGCTTCACCGGTTTAATATTAAAGGAATGAAAAAAACAGATTTTTTATTTCCAACTTCAATGAATGGCTTGCTTGCTGCAAAAGCCGCTGGCGTTGTTGCAGGAGAAGCCGGTTACTGGGATATCTTTGATGCTCTTCAAGAGGAGCTATTTGTCAAAAACCAAAATATCGAAGATTTGGCTGTCATTGAACGCCTAATCAAATCATCTTCAATCGACTTCACAAAGTGGCAGGAAGCCTTTGATTCACCAGAAACCCTGGCCTTGGTTGAAGCTGACTTTCATTTGGCTGATACCTACCAGCTGAAAGGTGTCCCGGCATTAATTGTAAATGGAAAATATTTGATTAACGGGGCTCAGCCTCTGGAACAGATTATTCAAGCACTTCAGACAATTAAAGAAAAAGAGGCGCCCGTGATTGAAATTCTTGAACCAACAGACGCAAACAACAGGGCTTGTACAATAGAAAACAGGAAATGAGTATGTAACGATTAAAAGCAATTCTGCTATAGAAAATATGGCATAATCTGCCGGATTTAGTCATTTATTCCACGTGTAACTTTTAATAAAGCAATTTAAAAAATAAGCTGCATATCTAAAATAGTTTTCCTATTTTAGATATGCAGCTTATTTCTAAATACGTCTATCTTACCTAATTAAACTACTTTTTTTGCTGTTAGTTGGCAACACTTCTTTTGCAGCACTTGGCTTTGCCGCATTGGTCACCAGCTTCATAGAGATCCTTGCCGCTTTCAAAATTTACCGGCTGATCATCCTGCAGCAGGGCAAGTCCCATATACTGCTGTAAATCATCATCGCACTCTTCACACCAGCGCTCATCCCCATCATTCCAAAAGGCTGAAAGATAGTTAGGCTTTGCATTTGTATATGTATATTTTGAGGAAATTTCCTGCCACTTTTCTATGTAATATGCAGCTGCTTCGTCCAAACAGTCAAACGTTTTCTCTTCAATGATGTCATCCCGCCACTCTTCAAAAAACCACCATGGTTCATTATCACCATACATTAAAATTACTTGATACACTCTTTTCACCTCTTCAATTCATACAAATGCTATTGTAGTCAGTTCCAGATAAAGATGCAAGCAATTGAGCTTAAAAAGAACATCCGTTATCTTATTTTAACATAAAAGCTGGTCTAGCTATTAGAAAGATGCCTCTGATAAATCAATCAAAGGCATCCCATACTTTTAAACATATTGAAGAACTTCTGCGTCTTTATATGCCTGATCGATCAGACCGCCGCCAAGGCATTCCATGCCATCATAAAATACCACTGCTTGTCCTGGTGTTACTGCACGGACTGGTTCATCAAAGATGACCTCGGCCCGATTATCAGATAAAAGCTTAACAGTCACGGGAACATCCTGCTGACGATAACGGAACTTTGCTGTACAGCGGAATTCCTTTACTCTTTCTTCATTTGTCGTAAAATGAATTTGGCTGGCATCCAGACGTGTAGCATAGAGTGTCGGATGATGGAAGCCTTGACCAACATAAAGAGTATTTGTTTCCAACTCCTTGCCAATCACAAACCAAGGTTCTTGCGATTGACCGCCTCCTCCAATTCCAAGTCCTTGCCGCTGACCAATTGTATAATACATTAATCCGTCATGCTGACCTTTCACTTCACCATCTTCAGTGACCATATTGCCGCGCTTAGCCGGTAAATAATTACTTAAGAATTCCTTGAAATTCTTTTCTCCGATAAAGCAAACACCAGTTGAATCCTTTTTCTTTGCAGTTGCTAAATCTGCTTCTTCTGCAATACGACGGACTTCTGATTTTTCCATGCTGCCTAACGGAAACATAGTTTTAGCTAACTGTTCTTGTGACAGCTGACTTAGAAAATATGTTTGATCCTTATTATTATCTACACCTCTCAGCATATGGACGGTTCCGTCTTCATCACGCGCTACTTGTGCATAGTGTCCTGTAGCCACATAATCTGCACCTAACTGCATAGCATAGTCTAAAAAGGCTTTAAATTTGATTTCTTTATTACACATAACATCGGGATTCGGTGTTCTGCCAAGTCGATATTCTGCTAAAAAATATTCAAACACACGATCCCAATATTCCTTTTCAAAATTCACCGAATAGTAGGGAATACCAATTTGATCGGCTACCTTAGCAACATCCTTATAGTCCTCTGTCGCTGTACAGACACCATTTTCATCGGTATCATCCCAATTTTTCATAAAGATGCCTACAACATCATAGCCCTGCTCCTTTAAAAGCAGTGCTGTAACCGACGAGTCAACCCCGCCGCTCATTCCGACGACAACACGTATCTTGCTGTTTGTCATTTTCTCACCATCATTCTTATAGATTCTGAAACATCCACGATTTGAAGGTCGCTGTTTTCCAGTGCTTTCCATTATACTAGGAATTCATGAGATGTAAAGATGTTCGCAAAATTATAAAAAAACCTAAATAACTATTGCCAATAAATACTGTTCCCCCGACAGGCAAGGTCGCTGCTGCCGTTCAATTAACTAATCATTTGCTGTAGCCATGCTTGATAAAAAGCCAGCTGCTTCTCTGTATGGAAAAAATGCTCACTGTCTTCCATAATCGTTAAATCAACTGGAAATCGGCTGGAAAAATCCTTTATCACTGACATATCTGTTAAGTTATCAAGGGTACCGTATAAAACAGCAGTTGGTATATCCCACATTACAATAGGATGTGCCTTAACATAAGTATAGTACGCCCAATAGAGAGTCTTGAAGGGTGTGGCTATAACCTGCTGCTTTTGCAGCTGGTCAGGATTGACTCCCGCCCAAAGCATCATCTTTTCAAAAAGCTGACCCATATCTAAAATAGGTGATAAGAACAAGGTCTGCTTTAGCTTCTCATCAGAAAAAGCTAGTAAGCTAAAATAGGCGCCAATACTATTGGCAAACAAATAAATGTCTTTTGCCTGTTTTTTTGCATAGACCATTACTTGTTCAAGCTCTTCAATATATATTTGAGCATTTTGAGGTTCTGCACCTATTCTTTCTCCATGAGCAGGTAAATCGAAGCTAAGCACCTGAAACCCCTTCTTCACTGCTTCTTCAGCCAGCAGTGCAATAACTTTGTCTTCTTTGTTAGACTGATCGCCATGAACCGCAACGTATAGTCGGTCTGATTGCTTTCCCCATAAAAGTGCTGGAATATGTTGGATTTTAATGTATTCTTTTTGCATGTTCTTCCTCTGTTTCTTTCAATTATTCTTTTACTTCCTGCTATTAATAAAATCAAGTTCTTTTTCATTTAAAAATAGCTTTTCATTAGTCGATTGACCCACTCCGGAACAATTGCCTCATCTTTACAATCATACATGGGATAATATGGTTTAATGTCTAAAACCGGCGTGCCGTCAATTGCATCCAGCCCTTTCACTGTTAACGTAGTTTCCGAAACAGAAACTACCTCTACTGCTGTAATCCCGATTTGGTTTGGGCGATCCTTTCCTCTTTGGGAAAAAATTCCTACTAAAGGCATATCTTCCCTGTTCTGCGGCTTTCTTTGCAAATGATTTTTTTCATCAAAATGTGCTTGATTCAGATAATAGAGTATCAGAACATGAGAAAATTCTGATAAGCCTTTCAATCCGCCAAAATAATTTGATTTTAGAATAACCTTGGATAGGTCTGTTCCCCATGAGTTATCCTTACGCTGGCTTATTTGATTATCTACAATTCCAATTGCTTCGATTTCAATAGGCATAGGCACTCTCCTTTTTTCAGCAGCCCTCTCTTCTTTTACAAATAACTGACAACTATTCTCTTTTCTCATTTTAGCATAAAGAGAACTTTCTTATAGCAGTAGTTTCACTTTTTGGGGAAACTAAACGCAGGGATATCATCATTTGCATTCATAGCAAATTTTAAGCGTAACAATACAAGAACGGTTGACTGAAAGTATTAATCATGGAGAATAAGGAACGCAATCGTAATAGCACCTATTCTTTAGGCTATACTTTTTCTTGCTGCTTCAAAACTTTTAATAAAAAGGCAGCTTATTTCAAAAAATTATTTCTACTTCTTCTTTTGTTCAGTTTTAAAGCAAAAAAACGTGAGTGAGATATAACTCAAAGAGTTATGTTTCACTCACATGAAAATCGAATAAACAGTAATGCAGGAGCACTTGTCGGGTTTTAGGCTGCGACGAGTAACCGCGGGAGCACTTGTCAGATTTTAAACTGCGATGAGTAACCGCAGGAGTTGCCCGCTCCCATACAACTTAGACCTTCTATCTTTACTCCATTATAAAATTATCAGTCACTTAAATTTTTAAACTAATAATTCGTAAAGTCCAGCAACAACCCTGTCTGCCTCTGGAAGATTCTCTTTTGTTCCGATTCCAACTACATACATTCCTGCCGCTTTTCCAGCCTGAACCCCTGCTTCGGCGTCCTCAAAAACAGTACACACTGACGAATCTAATCCTAGTGCTTCTGCTGCCTTTAAAAAAACCTCTGGATCAGGCTTAGCCTTGGATACTTGATTACCATCAATAATTGCATCAAAAAGATCATAAATGTCTAAATTCTTTAGAATTAAAACTGCATTCTTACTGGCAGACCCTAAAGAAATCTTAATTCCGGCTTTTTTAAGCTGCAGGATGTATTCCTTTGCCCCTTTTAAAAGCTCATCTGTTTTCATATCTTTAATATAATCCAGATACCACTCATTTTTCAGTTCTCTGTACTTTTCCTGCTCTTCCTCAGTTAAATTAATACCGCCAATCTCCAAAAGAATTTCCAGTGAACGCACTCGGCTGACACCTTTCAATCGTTCATTTTGCTCTTCAGTAAAATCGAATCCTAGCTGATTCGCCAGCTTTTTCCAAGCCAGATAATGATACTTTGCAGTATCCACAATTACACCATCCAAATCAAATATTGCACCTTTCATCGTTTCCATATTTTACTGCCGTCCTTTCCTGCTTCCACTTGATAAATTCCGTCATTTCTACAAACTTTAAAGCTTAGCTTTGTCCATTTTTTTGGTAGCTTGGGATTTGTTGAAAGCTTGCCGTTTTCTATCTTCAATCCGCCAAAGCCAAGAACTGCAGCCATCCAAGCGCCACCGTTCGCTGCCGGATGGGTTCCACCAATATAAATGGTTCCAGCAAATTGTTTCGTCTGTCCCGTTAAATCAACGGAGGCAGTCTTCATGAAGTACGGATATGCCCACTCAGGATCGCCAACATCACAGGCAAGCAAGGCATAAATACAGGGACTTAAAGAAGAACCATGCTCTGTTCGTGGTTCATAGTAGGTCCAGTTGGCTTTTTTTACTTCTTTTGAATAATCCTCTTTAAATAAGTTCAGCATCAACACGACATCTGCCTGCTTGATGATTTGTGTATCTGAAGCCACACCATAGGCACCGCCCCAGTATTCTTTCGGGTCGATTAGCCGCGAGCGAACCTCATCCACAGTTGTATCCTCAAGCTTAAAGTAGTCGTCAAACTGCTCAATAACACCGGTTTCTTCATCAGGTTCCGGAATATATAAAGCGACTTTCATTTTTTTTAGATTTAGAATTTCTTCCTCGTAATTCAGCTTTTCAATAAGCGCTCGGTAAAAATCCGGTTTTTCACTAATAATTTCCAGTGTTTTTAGTGCAATATCCAGTGTGTAAGCCGCTATTTTATTTGTATACACATTATTATAAACACGTTCATGGTATTCATCCGGACCAATTACATCAATCAGCTCAAACTGTTCTTTCTCAGAACGATAATAGGAATAGGAATAATAAAAACGGGCACATTCAAGAATGACTTCAGCTCCTCCATCGAATAAAATCTCCTGATCACCAGTCATTAAATAGGTTTGCCAAATACCGTAGGCAACATCGCCGCTAATATGAATTTGCTTATCACGGAAGTAGGTCCGCATTGGTCGTTTAGTGAACACATCTGTAACATTGTAGTCTGAACAAGCATCCTGTCCATTTTCCTGGCTTTCCCAGGCATAGAAAGCACCTTTAAAGCCATATTCAGCTGCTTTTGCTCTGGCCCCATCCAATGTGCGAATTCGATAATCCATCAAGCTTTTTGCTACATCAGGTGCTGTATGCAGGAAAAAAGGCAGCATAAACATCTCTGTATCCCAGAAAACAGCTCCTTTATACGTCTGACCTGACAGCCCCCGAGCCGGTATTGATACTGGTTGTCCTTTTCTAGGGGCGATACTTAGCAGCTGATAAATACTGTAACGTAATGCCAGCTGAGCTTCTTCATCCCCTTCAATTTCAACATCTGATACATACCAATAGTTTTTCCACTGTTCCTCATGCTGTTCTTTCAAGACTTCATAGCCGATATTGTTCGCCTTCCGGCTGCTCTCAAGTGCTGTTTCGACAGGATTCTCTGTATCCTTTGATGTGTAAACCGCAATTGTTTTAGTCAAAGTATATGTTTTCCCCGCTTCAGCGGTAAATGTAAATTCATGAAAAACACCGGCTTCTGAATCAATCAGCTGCGGCTGTATATCTTCGTTAAAAGCAGCTGTTTCAGCTGTGATTACGGTCTCTCCTAATTCACTGGTTACAGCAGATAAACCAATGACGCTTGTCTCTTTATGAACGGTAAAATCCGTTAAATGAGGACCATTAATATCCCAAATCTGCTTATCAATTCCTGTTAAAAGCCGAACTTCCCCAGTTTTCTCTAAAGAAAAAGAATAGCTCATGACCAGGAGATGGGAGTCGCTGCTGCTTGCGAAACGCTCACTTTCAACTGTCACTAGCCCGTTGCTTCCCTTAAAAACTGTTTTTCGCTGATGAACGGCTTTGTACATGTCTAATTGCTGAAGATGCTCTTCAATATCGCAGGTTGTTAAATCAATGTTTTCTCCAGCTACTGTTAGCTTTGTAAACAATCCATTAGGCGCATTAACGGGTTCCCGCCAAGCGGTTCCCCGTTGATCGTAAATTCCAGATAGATTACAGGCAACCATCTCTTTCTTTGTATACTCCTCCAGCGTCCCCCGATAGCCGAAATAGCCATTACCGATAAGGAATTTATTTCCAAAATCTACAGCTTTGTCCAGCTGTTTTCCAGTCTCTGAAATAATCCAGCTCATGTTTTCTCCTCCAATTTTTCTTAATTTCGACAAAAAGGAAGATTGAGAGAAAATTCTTCATCCCTGCCCAATCTCCCTAATAGTGATTCGCCTATTTTCCAAGTCCAGCTACTCCTCAGGCAGGTCTCACCAGTCGAGAAAAGCTACTGACAGTTCTTTAAACTTGCCATTGTTCTGGAATCATCAACTGACTGCTTGCTTCAGCAATCGTTCTTTCCTGTCCATAGACGGTCATTGTTACTGGCTTGCCGGCAACTGTTCGAAGAGTCGCCTGTTTATCAGCAACAGCAACTTCAATGATGCTGCCGTTATATTGGATTCTAAAGGAATAGCCTGTCCACTGTACCGGCAGTATTGGGTTCAAAACCAGCTGGCTGCCGTCACTCCGAAGTCCACCAAAGCCATAGACAATATTCATCCAGGCGGCGGCAATAGATGTCGTATGAAGCCCTTCATTCGTATTGCGGTTGTAATTGTCCAAATCCATCCGAGTCGCAAAGCTGAAGAAATCAAAGGCTTCATCAAATTTGCCTAATTCAGCCGCTAATACAGAATGAATAGACGGTGACAATGAAGATTCATGAATCGTTCTAGGTTCATAGTACTCGTAGTTTACCCGCTTAGATTCTTTAGAAAACTGTTGATTGTATAAGAATTGGAACATCAAAACATCCGGCTGTTTGATCATATCATTGCGATAGATACGATCATAGGACCAGTGAGAATACAATGGAAAATCCGTCACAGGAATCTTTTGAATATCAATATGAGGCAAATCAAAAAATCCATCGTGTTGTTCGATAACACCATCTTCTCTTTCAAAGAACAGCGCTTCTTCTGCACAATGCGCCCAGTTTTCCCACTCATCCTTTGTTACGCCAGTTTTTTCCTGTACTGCCACAAATTGCTCTGGCGCTTCTTTAAGCATTTGTTTCAGTATCTTCACTGTATACTCAAATGTCATTTTTGCCATATAGTTGGTATATGCGTTATGGTTGACCATCACCTGAAACTCATCCGGTCCCATTACACCGTAAAAGCCGAATTTATTTGTCAGCTGACTCCAATCTCCCCGTGCTTCCAAAAAGCGGGAAATTTCTACCAGCATCTCTGCTCCATGACTGTATAGAAATTCTTTATCTCCTGTTAGGTGACTGTAATGCCAGATACCATAGGCTACTCCTGTGCTTGGCTGAAACTGTGTACTGGCATGCTGCCAAAGGTCACACGCCTCATCCCCATTCAGCGTAGCAATTGGATAACAGGCACCTTGACAATCCAATTCTTTGGCTCTGCGCTTTGCAGCCTCCAAAGTTGAATAGCGGAATTCAAGCAGGTTTTTAGCCGCCTTTGGATTGTTAAATAGATAGTAAGGTAAACAGCAGGTTTCTGTGTCCCAAAATGCATGACCGCTGTATGCTTCTCCTGTTAAACCTTTAGCCCCAATGTTGTTTGAAGCATTTTGTCCATGATAAGTCTGCTGCAGCTGGAAGATGCAAAACCGGATTCCCTGCTGGTTCTTTTCATCCCCGTCAATTCGAATATCAAAGTTATCCCAGATATTTTGCCAATAGTTTTGCTGAGCTTCTTGTCCTTTCGTATAGCCTTGAAGAGAAAGTGCTTCGACTGCGTCTGTTCCTTCCTGCCACAATTCATCTGTATCAGCAGGCTGTTTCTTAATAAGATTAGAAACAAGCTTTTCTACAATGACTTCTTGTCCTTCTTCTAAAATCAGCTGAAGCTCATATCCGATTAGCTTGTCTGATTCTATCAGTTTCTTTTCTGCTTTCTGATTACTATTCAGATGAAATCCGGAAAATATTTGCTGACCAGTAGAAATCGTTTGGCCGATAATTGCTAAATCTTCCTGCGCATTAAGCTGTCCTTTTCGCTTTTCTTTCCAGAAGGAGACTGGCTCCTGACCATGTTTTGTATTGAAATCAACTCCACTAATCAGCTGAAGATTTCCGTTAAAATTCAAAGGTTTAAACGAAATTTTTTGATAGCCGCTGCTTGAATTTTCCATATGTAGAAAGCGTTCAAATTGAACCTTCAAACGTTTTCCAGTTTTCGTTATCCAAACAAAAGATCGTGTTAAACAACCGTTTTTTAAATCGAGTACCCTAGAAAAATCTTCAAAAGTAATCGCATTCATATCCAACCGCTCACCGTCAATCATAATTCTTGTATATAACCAGTCAACGGTATTTAGCATGAAATGAGGTTTCGTAACAATTCCTTTGTAATGAGAAAGCGCCTTTTTTCGGCTGAACTCATAAATACCGTTAAAATAGCTGCCTAATAGAGTTTCCCCCGAAGATCCTTCTTCAAAGTAGCCGCGAACGCCCATATATTCATTTCCTAGAGAGAAAATAGACTCTGACACCTGCTCATATTCAGGATTAAAGCCAGTTTCGATAATCTTCCAAGGATTAAGTTTAAAGTATTCATCTGCAATTTTTGCCATGTGCCTACACACCACCTGTTTTATTTAAAGTACGTTTTTTGAAACAGGCTGCAGGAATGTCCCAAAAAGACATTCCTTTGTTTACTGAATTTCTTACTCAGTCACTTTCGTTACAGATTGCCGGACAATCAATTCTCCAGAAAGAAAATAAAGCGATTGATTCTCTTTATCTGGCTCCTCAATAATTTCAAGCAGCTTAATTAATGCCATTTCTCCTTTTTTGACATGATCCAAACGAATAGTTGTCAATGGGGGATCATTAATTTCTGCATACTTAATATCATCGAAACCAATAACTGCTATTTTCTCTCTGTCGTATAATCCCTTCACCTTTAATGAATGAATAAAGGAAACTGCCAGAAAATCTGCAGTAACTACTACTGCGGTAAATTCAGTTAACCGGGCAGCCATCTGATCAAAATCATCTCTCGTATAAAGATGTCTGCGCTCAAAACTCAAATTACTGTTTCTCAAGGCTTTATTAAAGCCTTGATAGCGCTGCTCGATAACTCCTGTTGTATCTTCGTCAAAAGGATAGGTCAGAAACGCAAACCTTTTATGCCCATTTTCTATCAGGAAGCGGGTTGCTATAAGCCCCGCTTCAAAATCATCTGTATTGATGAACACCCGGTTATTCGAGTGCTCTGCCAGATAGCTCTCTTCATCTGTGAGATGGGTATCAACAAACACAACAGGTGCTTGAATAATTTTGTTAATCTCACTGAAGAATTCTGCGGATACACCAACAGCAATAAATCCCTCAAATTTCCAGTTTCTCTGAACAGCCTCTACGTCCTCCACTGAAGTAACATTATGAATCAACGTAAACATACCGGCTTCCTTTGCCCGACGTTCAATTCCTTCCAGAACCTCAGTAACAAAAGGGTCGGAGAAATCAATATCTACTTTGTCTGAATAATAAAGCAGACCAATCAGCTTTGAAGAGGATTGTACCAGTGCTCTGGCATTCATATTTGGTGCATAATTATATTTTTTTATGATTTCCTCAATCAGATCAATCTTATCTTTTGAAACTCGATGGGCTTTTTTATTGATGACATTGGAAACCGTTGTAATACTTACGCCAGCCTCCTGTGCAATTTGTTTGATTGTTACCCGCATTTTCTTCACCATCTTCTTGTTTATTTACAACTATTATATCCATAAGGTAAAGAAGTATCCAATCTTTCTTTTTTTACTTCCCTGAACCGCTGGCCACACCAGCAATAAATTGCTTCTGGAAAATGATATAAACAATGATAACCGGGATGATTGAAATTGAAGTTGCCGCAAATAATCCGCCGTAGTCTGTTCCGTACTGTCCGTTGAACATTCTCAATCCGACAGAAATCAGCTGTTTCTTCTCATCATTAATCATCAGGAACGGCCATAGATAGTCTTCCCAGCTCCATAAAAACTGAAAAATTGCCAAACTTGCAATCGTGTTGCGCGACATGGGTAGAATGATTTTATGAAAGATGAAGAATTCAGATGCACCGTCTACTCTCGCCGCTTCCAGCATCTCATCAGAAATCTGAGAAATTGACTGCCGGAACAGGAAGATACCAAAACCACTGATCATTGCTGGAATAATTAGCGACTTATAGGAATCCAGCCAACCAAAATCAAGCATCATCTCATATTTAGGAATAATTGTTACTGCCCAAGGCAGCATCATCGTACTGAGTACCACACCGAAGAGCAAATTTCTTCCTCTAAAGCGATACTTAGCAAAAACAAATCCTACTAAAGCACTGGTGTAAATTGTGATTGCAGTTATCGTTACAGAGATGAACAGACTATTGAAAAACATCCGCATAAAATCAAACTTTTCCTGAACATCTATGTAGTTTTGAAAGGTATTCGGTGTAGGAAACAAACCGCCGTCTACCCGCACAATTTCCTGATTCGTAGCAAATGAGGAAAGCAGCATCCAAATGAATGGAACCACTGTTATCAATGCAAGGGCTAGCAGAAGCAGATTGAACAGAATCCGTTTTGTTTTCATTTGTCCAACTTCCCTTCTCCAGTGATTTTAAACATAATAATGGTTAAAATACCAATGATGACAAATAGGATGATTGCCATTGCTGAGGCTGTCCCAAAATTGTATTTTTCAAAGGCCTCGTCATAAATTAAATAAGAAATAACATAAGTGCTGGTTCCTGGTCCGCCTTTGGTCATAATCAAAACCTGAATATACGCCTGCAGATAAGTGATTAGTGAAGTAATAACTACAAACAGTGTTGTTGGACGAAGTAATGGCCAGGTAATCTGACTGAAACGCTGCCACTTATTTGCTCCATCAATATCTGCTGCTTCAAATACATCCTCCGGCAGCCCCATTAATCCGCCTAAAAAGATTACCGTAGCATAACCAAAGTCCTTCCATATTGTCATGATAATAATTGCCGGCATCGCCCATTTAGAGTTCATCAGCCAGTTAATATCCAGTTGAAAGAGTTTATTAATTAAGCCAAACTGAGGATTGAACATCCACATCCAAACAAAGGAAACCGCAACTAATGGTGTGATTGTCGGCATATAAAACATCCCTCTAAAGAATGTTTTGAAACGTGCCAATTTTGAATACAGCAGCGTTGCAAGACCTAATCCGATAATCACCCGGAACACCACTGAGAAAAATGCAAAGATAAATGTGTTGCTCATTGAGCTCCAAAACAGCTTATTCGTTAAGACATTTTTAAAATTATCCAGACCAACAAAATTATATTTATCAATCAGCGGATTCCAGTCATGAAGACTTCCGGCAAAAGCTTTATAAATCGGATAGACTAGAAAAACCGCAAAATATAGCACAAGTAAAGTAACCGTAATATTTTTCAAGCTGAAAAACGTAGGTTTAACTGATTTTTGTTCCATCATTATCCCTCCTTCATTCTTTTATTAAGTGGGGAAGGGACATGAATATCCCCATCCCCTCTAAGCTATACTTATTTTGCTTCGTCAAAGAATTCGTAACTAGATTCTAATGATGTAAAATCTGTATCCTTCATTTCAGATTCCATTTTTTCCTGTGCATCTTTAATCGCTTGTTTCATATCTTTACCATTGTATAAAACATCATCTAATGTCTGATCTGCTGTTTTTTCAACTGTTGCAGGAAAGGCACCAGGCCAGATTAGACGGTCTACACGAGGAGCAATCGCACTCAATACAGGATTTTCTAAAATTTCAGAGTCATCCGCTAATGATTTCTTTGTCGGGAATGACGCTAATGCCAAAGCACCTTTTTTAGAATATTCATCATTAGCCAGACAATATCTCAGGAAGTCCTGTGCTACAGCTTGCTGTTCTTCTGACTGATTCTTGTTAATTCCTGGCGTACTTTCTCCATTGTAACGGTCATAAGCAAATGGTACATCTTCTGTTGGCGTCGGCGTTGCAAAAACACCAAAATCAATATCTGGATAGTTTGTATTCAGTTCATTTAAATACCAGCCCCACATATAAACCATTGCTGTTTGACCATTACCAAAGCTTTGTTTTGCTTCTTTCCCAAAGTCCTTTGAACCAACCTTATCTTTTTCATATAGATTAATTAGGAACTGCATGTTTTCTTCAGTTGTTTTATTATCGTAGTTTACGACCTTACCATCGTCTTTAAACAACAATGTGCCTTTTTGGTAATTCAACCCTTCATAGATTGCACTATAGTTTTCAAAGTTATAGTTAAAACCAGCCTGAGTGATTTGTCCATTTTCTGTTTTAGTCAGCTTCTTCGCGACTTCTCTAAACTGATCCCAGGTTTTTGGAATATCCGCATCGGTTAATCCAGCATCTTTCCACATTGCTTTATTATAATAGAAGTTTCCGGTATTAATTAAGCTGTCAGTATAATATACTTTTCCATCAATCACATGAGGATCAACTGATGTAAAATCAGCCTTCAAATCATCTACTGAAATATCATAAGGTGCTAAATAAGGGATTAGAATATCATGTTGTGAATTATGAATATTAAAAATTGCCGGACCATCTTTCCCTTTTAATGATAATGGCAGCTTTGTCCAATAATCTTCCCAAGGCTGGTTAACGACTTTGATTTCAACATTCGGATAGATTTTTTCATACTCTTTAGCCATCTCAATTGCTGGATCGCCCTCGTTCCAAGTCCAGTAATCAATTTTAATCGATTCGCCATCATTCACTAGCTTATTTGGATCAAATTTCACTGTTTCGCCGATTACGTCCATTCCTTTATCTTCTGTTGTGTCTTTGGTACCTGATGATGTTTGGCTTTCCTTGCCTGATGAGCATGCTGCCAAACCACCAATTAATAAAACTGAGAACAACGCTGCGATGACTTTCTTCTTCATTTGTAAGCCCTCCTATATTTTGTAGGTTTAACGTTAAACTTATACTTACAAAACAAGTTTAACGTTAAACTAAAATCTTGTCAAGCGCTTTCATTTGTTTTATTATTATTTTGTTTGTATTTTTTTTATTTGTTATTAATCGTTTGTTATTAAATCCAACTAATTTTTGCTGATTTCCAAGCTTCATAATTTTTGTAGATGTTATCGAATTTTTTTATTTTTTCGAATGATTTTTTATAACTAATTCTTTTACACACTTCAAATGCTTTAACATGTTTTTCAGCCTTTACACAAAAAAAGAATACCAGGTAAATCTTGAACTAGTTGTTGTATTGTGAGATTTATTACAGCTGATTTTTCCAGTTTTGTTTGTACTGAAGTCTTTAGTTAAATGATAGGCACAGTAATAACATAGCCATTTAAACAAGAAAAAAGACCCAAGTAATTTCTTGAGTCTTTGTCTACGAATCAATGATTCAAATCAATTAAGCTTTTTCCAGAACACCACGGCTAATCATTCCATCCATCAGGAAATAAAACTTCTCCTGACTCATTTGATGATTATCTCCTTTGAAAATATTCATAGACTTTAGCCCATTTGCAGTTGTCACTGACATCTTCAATAATTTCAAATCCTTGGAAATCGTGAGTTTCAGCTTGAATCCTTCTTTACTTTGAGGGGTTGCATCCAGCGAACGAATCAGTTGGAAGTTCCCAGAATTGGTTTCAGTAAAGCCATTGTCTCTAAGTGTGTATCGTTTTGCAGCGGAATTCACTTTATAAAATATTTCCGATCCTTGTGCTGCTGCTTTTTCTGTAAACGCCATTTATTTCACCTCTTTTGTTCAATTCATCTTTTATTATAGTGGTTGACACGAGTTTTTTCTAGTCTATTTTCATTAATTTCTTTTATTCAGTCAGTCGTTTTACTGTCTGAATCAGAATATCCATAAATTTTGCTATCTCTTCCTCTGTATTTTCATAACCGAAGCTAATCCGGATCGATTCATTAACAGCAGGATGTCCCTCACCATACATAGCTTCCAGTACATGAGAAGGCTCAACTGTTCCAGCTGTACAAGCTGATCCTGTCGATACAGCAACGTGATTGAGGTCAAGGTGCATTAATAATAAATCATTAGGAACCCCTTTAAACCAAAGATTTAGGATATGAGAAAGTTTTTGCTCCTGCGAACCGTTTAGCTGGTAAGCAATTTCTGCTTCAGTCAGTTGCTTCAAGATCAATAATTGAAACTGTTGATTTTTCTTTTTTTGTTGCAGCTTCGCCTCAGTTGACAAACGTTCCACTGCTTTTCCCATTCCTGCAATACCAGCCAGATTTTCTGTACCAGCTCGTCTTTTTTCTTCCTGTTCCCCTCCATGCATAAAGGGGAGTAAACGGATTCCTTCTCTTTTATATAAAAAGCCAACACCTTTGGGACCATTTATTTTGTGGGCCGAAGCACTTAAAAAGTCAATTCCTATTTTCTGTAAATCAATTTCTTCTGAACCATAAGCTTGAACAGCGTCTGTATGAAAAACTGCTTGATGCTCTTTTAAAAGTTCACCGATCTCCTTAATTGGCATCAATTGACCCGTTTCGTTATTTCCATACATAATAGAAACAAGAATCGTTTCCTCATTTAACGCTTCTTCAAATGCTTCAATTGTTACCCTACCTGAGCTGTCTACAGGAAGATACGTTACATCAAAGCCCATCGTCTCCAGATATTTCATCGGCTCAAGTACCGCAGGATGTTCTACAGCAGTAGTGATGAGATGTTTCCCTTTGTCCTTCATTCTCAATGCAGTCTCAATAATCGCTGTATTATCGCTTTCTGTTCCACCACTAGTAAAGATAATCTCATGGGGTGCAGCATGAAGACTTTCCGCAATAATTTGACGAACAGCTTCCAGCTTCCGATGAGCCTCTCGACCAACACCATGGATGCTTGAAGGATTGCCGTAATTGGTGGTCATTACCTCAGTCATCTCGTTAATCACATCAGGATGCATAGGGGTTGTTGCTGCATGATCTAAATAAATGTATTTCATCGGATTCGTCCTTTCGTCATTATTACTGAGTTATTCTAACATAGAGCTTAGATTTCATCAAAGCATCCTTATTCTTCTTTTAAAAATTGCTGTTCCTTTCGATAGGAAAGAAAACTGCCGTACATAAAGACTGCGATTCCCAACCAAATAAAGCCAAATGCGGTAAATTGAGCAGTTGAATAAGGCTCGTGAAATAGGAAAACAGCAAATAAAAGCATAATTGTCGGATTAACATATTGAATAAACCCAACAATAATATAAGAAATCCGTTTAGCCGCCTCCGCAAACAACAATAGTGGAATAGCCGTTACAACACCAGCACCCATTAATAGTAGATTTGTTGAGCCGGTATAAGCCATAAATCCCTGTTTTGAAAAAAATAATAGATAAATCAGTGCAATTGGCAAAATAATTAGTGTTTCCAGTGTTAGACCTGTATACGAACTGACTTCTATCTGCTTTTTCAACAGCCCATATAGGCTAAAAGAAAAAGCCATGATGAGTGACGCATAAGGAATAACACCTGTTTGAATAGTTAGCAGCACTACCCCTGTCAAAGCCAGCAGGCAAGCGACAATTCCTATCCGATTCAGTCGTTCCTTCAAGATAACTGTTCCTAATAAAACATTAACTAACGGATTCATATAATATCCTAAGCTAGCTTCAGTCACCCGCCCCTGACTAACGGAATAGATAAAGGTGAACCAGTTGATTGAAATTAAAACCGCGGCTGCAACGATCCCTACTGTTTTCTTTTTGCTTTTTAGAACGGCCTTAACTTCTGCTAAAAATGCGGCGCCTTTTCTGGTCAGAAAAATATAGAGGCTCATAAATAAAAAAGACCAGACGATTCGGTAGCATAAAATATCCAATGCATCTACTTCTGGAAGCAGCTTCCAATACAGCGGGATAATTCCCCATAGTATATATGCTGCAAACCCTAATATAATTCCCTTTTTCTGTTCCTTCATTTTTTCTCCTCCCATCAAAACATCTATTAAAAAAATCATTATATAAAATTGAA
The DNA here is from genome assembly GCF_054871795.1 of Enterococcus sp. LJL51. NCBI lineage: Bacteria > Bacillati > Bacillota > Bacilli > Lactobacillales > Enterococcaceae > Enterococcus > Enterococcus sp. LJL51. The sequence continues at coordinate 79,527 of NZ_JBTXLW010000005.1, forward strand.
AGCAAAAAAAATTCAAACAACTCCGTGCAGCATCCGTTTGTAAAAACCAAGAACTATTTTTTTTTAGCCTTATGCTTTTTTCAGCAAACCTCTTTCACTGGTAAATGGGGTTTAAAAGAGTCTGGGACATAAAAATAAATTCCCAGACTTTTAGTATGCCTAAAACCGAATAAATGGTGGGACAGAGACAATTTATTCGGCAATAAGCTGTAATTTAGCAAAAATTTATAAGTCAATTTTCACAAATTCCTTCTTACTGCTTGAAATCAACTGTTTCTGTTCCAACCTCTTTATCTCAGCTCTAAAACTATTATTTTTTTAAGTGAAACAGCGGACTCATTGGTGTATTCTCGTGAATCCTCTTCAGCGCTTCGCCCATTAAATCAGCACAGGAAACAATGGTCAAACACTCTGGTCTACGGTCCTCTGAAACAACAACGGAATCTGTCACACACAGCTGCTTAATCGGCGAAGCATCAATCCGTTCTTTACCTCCCTGTGAAAGCAGTCCATGAGAGCCGCAAGCATACACTTCAGAAGCACCGTTTTCAGCTAAAATATCAGCTGCTGTTGTCAATGTCTCCCCGGTATTAATAATATCGTCAACCAGAATACAGATTTTATCTTGGACCTCACCAATAACATAGCCGGAACGCTTACCGTCTTCCTCATACTGATCCACAATCGCTAAAGACGCGTTCAGATATTCAGACAGACTGCGCGCCCGCTGAACCCCGCTGTTTTTTGGTGAAACCACTACAATATTTTCTCCAGTTAGTTTTTGATCTTGATAATGCTGAGCAAACAAAGGCATTGTAAAAAGATTATCTACCGGGATATCAAAGAACCCCTGAACCTGAACAGTGTGCAAATCCAATGTAAGCAGTCTGGTTGCACCAGCCTCCACAAGCATATTTGCCACCAGTTTGGCGGTTATCGGTTCTCTTGGCTTTGCTGTTCGATCCTGACGGGCGTAACCGTAATAAGGCAGTACCACATTAATTGTTTTAGCACTGGCTCTTTTCAATGCATCAATCATAATCAAAAGCTCCATCAGATGATCGTTGACAGGTGCATTTGTAGATTGAATGAGGTAAACATGGTCTCCCCGTATACTTTCTTCAATATTGATTTGAATTTCTCCGTCACTGAACTGACGAACTGTACTTTTTCCTAATTCTGTACCAATTCCAGCGGCAATCTTTTCTGCTAAGGGTTGATTGGCATTCAAACTAAAAATCCGCAGCGTTTCATCTTCATATTTCCGAACCATGATTTCCTCCATTTGTTATTTTTTCTTCGCTCATTTATTTTACCACTGATTGAGCGAAAAATCATGAAACATTGAAAACTATTGCTAAAAGTAGGAACCATTCCTATCTAACCAGCCTATTTAGTAAATAACGTTTAAGACTATTTATACTTTTGAAACTGAAATAATAGTTCTCCTTAAAAAAATCTCTGCAAAAGCTGCTCTTTCACGTTCATCAGAATTTCTGTGAACATAGAAAAGCCGAGGACTGAAATCCTCGGCATTCCTCCCCAGTATTTCATTTACAGAAAACTAGGGTTATATCAGACTGGAAATTTAAAAAGATAGACTCAATTCCCAGCCTTTTAGCATAAATTTTGGGGAAATTTATGTGCATAACTACAATTAATTATAAGCAAATGCAATCAGATTGGTATCATCATTGATACATGCCTGCAGTGAGATTCGCTCGCCGCCGCCAGAACCAGTAATCATGTCCCACATGTCTGCTCCACTGCTCAGCTCTGCGCCATAATCATCGACCCGTACCATACTGCTGACTGTATAAGTCGTTGGTACTCCGGTACCATCTGTTACGATTATCTGGCTGCCGCTTCCTAAAGAAAAAACAGCATTAAAAATACCTGGGTTATGACCAATAAAATGTGTATTTAGTCCGTCGCTGCCAGACTGCACTGCCGCTCCTCCCCAAGTAGAGGCGGTTCCGTAAGGATTGCCGTCAATGATACTTTGACCGCTGCCCTGACCACCATTTTGATAGGGAATTGCCTGACCATTTATATAAATAGTCATAGGTTGATAAGCAGACGCTGAGTCATTTCCCTCAGTATTCTGCTGACTAGTTGAAGCAGCCGGTGCGGTCACAACTGCTGGTTGTTGCACGCTTTCAGGTGCAGTAATCGTAAAGGTTTTATCTGCCCAACCAATATTCCCACTGCTGTCAGCAACAGAAAAACGAATAGTTTGTGTACCGGCTTTAGATGTATCTAAATTTCCTTCTGCCCCAACTGCTGCAGAAAGATCTCCATCGTAATCATCATACGCTGTTACGCCTTCATAAATATTTACCAGTTGGCCGACACTGACCGTTACAGCATTTGCTGTAACTACTGGCGGCACAAAATCTGCACCTGTGTTACTGCTGCTCTCTGCTTCTTTCTTCGCTTTCAGCTCAGCTTTTGTGTCAATCGGCTTAGCTTCGGCTATAGAATCTGCAGTTTTGCTGCTTGTTTGATCTGTGGCAGCATCTGTACTTACTTGTGTGTGTTTTTTTTGTTCATCAGCTGATTTGTCATAGATTTCGGCAAAAGTAGTTCCTCCCGCAAAAGTTAGTAATCCTACAGCCATTGCGATTTTCATTACATTTGTTTTCATGTCGATCCCTCCAAGCTAATTGGTGAGATTTACATTTATCGATAAATTCAAATCTGCTTTTTATTAAATTTTTATGTCTTTTCAAAATTTATTGCTTTTCTATATTCTTATAATATACCTGTTAGTCTCAAACACATAACAATTCGATTGTTTTAAATTTAAAAAAATAGAAAAAAAATGGTATAATCGCTTATATAACAAGGCTATGTCAAAATGTTCTCAAACATAGGAAGATTTTGAAACGAGGAGCGAATTTATTATGGAACGATTATTATCAACAGATATGTCTCGACGTATCTTACTATTAAACCTGCTCTACGGCAGCGAGGACTGGCTAACAACTGAGAAACTCTCTAAAAAACTTCACTGTTCGACTAAAACAGTTATGATGGATTGTCGCTATATAGAAGGACGCTGGCCTGAACACCTCTCCATAGACATGTCCAAGAAATACGGTGTGAAGCTGTCTGTCTCCGCCCATCACTCGATTCATGATATCTATACAGATATCATTAAAAACTCAGATACTTTTTCTCTTTTGGAAACTGTCTTTTTTCATCCAGGAGAGTACTCGGAAAGTATCGAAAAAAGATGTTTTACCAGCAGTTCATCAATCTACAGATTATCGAAAAGAATTAATATTCCTTTGCGGGAAAGAAATATTATGATGGAGAGAAATCCGTTTATTTTTTCAGGGAAAAGCGAACGGGAAATCCGTTACTTTTTTACTTCCTATTTTGTAGAAGTTTACGGTATTCATCACTGGCCTTTTCAGTTAGATAAAGAGAAAATACTGGAACTAGTCAAGCAGATTAATGAAGACTTTCAGCTTTATCTCAGCGACATTCGTCTTATTCATATGGTGTTCTCAATCGCAGTAACCTTAACTAGAATTAATCAAGGTTTCTCTACAGAAAATGAATGGCCAACTTCTTCAGCCTTTTCCGGATTTTTAGCACAATCAAAGGTGCCTGATTATCAAGAAAAACTGGATTCAATCAATTCCTTTTCTAAAAAGGATCAAAATTACGACTGGTATAAAGATTTTTATTATACTGTTTTTTGGTGGATTTTTGGACAAGAAAAAGAAACGGACAAAGAAATAATCTCATCTGCTGCGGCCTCTTTAATAGAGGATCTTGTGAATGAACTAGATATCCCAATAGATGCGATTAGCAGTCAAAAAATCAAACAGGTCATTGAAAATATTTATTATCTCCATCAAGTGTTTCCCTATAAAAAGCACATTATTTATTCACGTTTCTTTTACTCAAGTAAGTCAATTCGCCAAAACTTTATTTTGTTCTCAAACACTATTTCTAAAACCTTAAGCCACTTGGAAAAGCGAGATCAGTTTCCTTGGAAATCCATGTATCTGAACGAAATTCTCCATGATTTTATGATGTACTGGAAAAATCTTCCTACCTACTTATACAGTAAACGCAGTCCCATTTCAATTACTGTACTTAGCGACCTTGGCAAAGAACATGCCGAAGTCTTGGGTTCCATCTTAAAATTGAATTTCTGCAATACTATTAATGTTGTCACTCAAAATACTTCGTATTTTGATTTCAATGCCCGCAAATCAACGAATAATTGTGACCTCTATGTTAGCAACCATCATATTGATTACTTTGCTAAGGATAAGATTGTCGTCGTAGAAGATATTTTATCCCCGCGAAACATTATTGAGTTGAGAAAGATCATTGAACGCAGTCAGTTGCGAGCACATAGAAATGCTAAAACTACTGCAGCGAATATGTGCTAAAGGATACGTGAAAAAATAAATGGGACGAAGCAAAAAGCTAAAAAAAGCATAGTCTCTCTCATATTGATGATTAGTTCCCAAAACGATTCATCATCAAACTAAGACAGTAAACGCAGGACATCAATTGTTCTTGCGTTCACTGTTTTTAAAAGATATCATATATCCAAACTACTTTATTTACATAAACATTTTTAGATTTATCTGTTGTTATAATTCAACCTTTGCGATGAAAATCACGAAAAAAGGTGATGATGCTAACTTAATCATCGGGGTTACACAGGTTAGCTCTATCTGCAGCTGAAATCGACGGTTAATTTTATAAAAACCAGTTGACAAGCTTATAGCTATACGTTATCCTGTATCTTGTGTTATGTAAATGCCGCCTTAGCTCAGTTGGTAGAGCACCACCATGGTAAGGTGGGGGTCGACGGTTCGAGCCCGTCAGGTGGCTTTCTAATAAACGCTGAGACGATTATTTTTTAATCGCTTCGTCGTTTTTTTATTTATGTATTTTTTCCCTTTCTAATCTTTAATTATCTCCATATAATTTGAAATTTTTGATTTCAAAAAATTCAGAGAATGTTGTGCTTAAATAAATTAAATGAGGAACAACTCTTGAGAAGCAATCCTTGTTACTTTTACGGATGAAATGTTTTCATTAGGCGAGCCTGTTGCAACAGAAGATATTGTAATTGAGTAGACTATTTTAAAGAAATTTATAAATAAGAAAGCTTTCTGGCTTTTTTATTTTGTTCAACGAAGGAGGAATAGCTGAAATCAAAAGTAAGCTTCAGTTCTTCCATCTATTCCCTTCCTCACTTATTTCCCCTAATTCAAAAGCAGAACAGCTGGAAGCTACTCTGCTTTTGATTCTATTCACCTTACAATAATTTTCATTTTATTCAATCTAACCTCAATTATCTCTATCAAACATTCATGCACTACTTATTCATTCTTCCTCAATGAATTGGTGTATCTCTTGCGCTAGCTGTTCAGCATTCGTGCCTATGGCAGGATGTCCACCTTCATCGAAAAGAACAATTTTTGCTTGTGGAATGTCTTTCTGAATGTTTTTATACTCCTGCTCAATCATTGGGCGAATCATTTTATCTTCCTTAGAAGCTGTAAGAAGCAGTCCGCTTTTAAAGGCTGACAAAGGTTTGATAAATAATTCTTGTTCGGACTTTGAAAGTCTCAATAAGGCAGCAGTATCCTTGGCTACAACCTCTTGCCAATCACTACCTATACACCACTCGTAAAACTCAGCAGCTGCTGGATTGGATTGAGCAGTAGCTCTTTCTTGCACAAGCTCTTCAGCAAAACCAGTATGAAGCGTTCTTCCATCGAAGCTATCAGCTACGACACCTTTAATTAAATCCGGACGAAGTAATCCTGCATTAACTGCTGCCCATGCCCCTCCACTTGTCCCAACTAGATAAATACTCTTTAAATTGAGATGTTCAATCAGCTTAACCACTTGTCGAGCTTCATCCATCCATAGATTAGTTGGAAACTCTTCGACTCTATCCGACTTTCCATATCCTAAAAAATCAATCAATATAATTCGGCAGCCATTATAACGAGGCAATAACGGCTCAAACATTTTTGATGAGGACGTATTTCCATGAAGAAAGAGCACTGGCTCTCCTTCTCCAGCTACTGAAAAATAAATATTCTTCTGTTTGTACTTGAAATAGCTCATAGCATTTCCCTCCTGTATTCATTTAATTGATTCTGATGAACAAGCAAGGCAACAGCAGTACTTAACCTTGCTGTTCTATTTTTTTATTCCAGCAGCCCATCACAAGCCCACCCTTCTCTATTTCTTTTAATAAATTGTACCATAATTTTGGTAAGCCCCTGCTGAGAATCATGGTTTAGTTATCTACCCATGACTATTGTTTTCTTGACTGAATAACGACTCCGGCTAGATAATTCGAGTAAAGAAACTTTGTATTCCTTTTTTGAAATTCACTTTTTAGTCAATTTTCTTTTTAATGCTTTTACTAGAAATTTTACTTTAAGCAGTATCTTTTATGCTTGTATTAAAGGATGAGAGACAGCTTTTGGTTGGCTCATTATAGCAACTATTCCGCTATACCTCTTCTGATGCTGCCACTAAGGTTGACCAGTCGGATGCTGGCATTTCTTTACTATTTTGCTATAAAAATTTTTTCAAAATAATTAGAAATTCGGTGCCCTGTATAAAAATATTAAGCCACGAGCAATAAACCGGATATACTGAAAACAGACACAGCAATTTTCAGTATATCCGGCTTATTCTTATAGATGTTTTTTTGAATCAATATTTCTCGCCAACGATTATTCAACTGTAATTCTCTAGTCTTAAAGAAATTTTCTTCGATCGTTTCTTTAATCATACCTTTTACGTTTAGAGGACGCTGGAATTCCCAAAGCCTCTCTATATTTGGCTACCGTCCTGCGGGCAATATCGATATTCTTTTCTTTTAAGCTTTCAACCAGTTTTTGATCTGAAATGGGTCTGCTTTTGTCCTCAGCTGCAATCAGCTGCTGGATTTGTTGTTTCACATCAACTGCTGAACGATCTTCGCCATTCCGCTCAGTACTAGCAATCCCCTGAGAAAAAAAAGAACGCAGTTCAAACGAACCAAATTCAGTTTCCATATATTTTCCATTGACTGTCCTACTTACTGTGGATTCATGAATATCTAAAGTTTTAGCAATTTCTTTTAGGGTCATTGGCCTTAGCGGACGACTAACTTCAAGGAAAAACGCCTGCTGACGTTCCACGATTTCTTTTCCTACACGTAAAATAGTATCTCCACGTTGAACGATTGTTTTCTGCAGCCATTCAAATTCCTTTTTCTTTTCTACAATATATGCTTTTACTTCCTGATCATCCGTCTGCTCCATTTTTTTAAAATAGGCCTCTTGAAAACGTATTGCCGGCATTCCCTCCTTACTGGAAATCACCGTCAACTGCCCTTCATGATTCACAACCTTTAAATCTGGACGAATATATAGTCCTGCAGTCGAACCAAATATACTGCCGGGCGATGGAGTCAATGTTTGAATAAAATCAAAAATCTCTTGTATCTCCGATAGTTCAATATCAAATTTTTTACTAATAGTTGCCCATTTCTTTTGTGCAAAAGCTTCAAATTCTTCTTCAATAACTATATAGGCAAGCGCTGGAGCTTGATTATCCCTTTCAATTTGAAGCAACAGACATTCTTTCAAGTCTCTTGCACCAACCCCAGCAGGATCAAGCTGTTGCAGTAAAACTAATGCGTCCAGCATTTGGACTGCATCTGCTCCAGTCTGCTTTTCTGCTTCCTCCAAAGAAATTGTTAGATAGCCATTCAAGTCAAGAAATTCTGCTAAAAATAAAATCAGACTCCGCAAATATGTATCTCGATAATTCAAGTGAATCTGATCAATCACATACTCAAACAAGGAAAGCGAATTATCTGGTATCTGATTCATTAGATTGGACTCTTTGTCATTATTATATTGACCGGTACCTCCGGCGGAGTATGTATGCGAGTTAAGACCACTTTGCAGCTCAATCAAAGGATTTTCCAACGCCTTATTTTCTATATATGTTTGCAGTTCTTCTGAATTATACTGCAATACCTGAATTGATTGCTGGAGCTGTTGGGTCATAGCAAGCTTTTGTGTTTGCTTCTGCTGCTGCGACAAATGCTGCTCAAATTTCATAAATTTCAATCTCCTACTTGTTTTTTTTCGAAATATCAGCTAAACTAGTATTCGTGCTTGCGTCCTTAGTGTAGTGGATATCACGTAAGATTCCGGTTCTTGAGACGGGGGTTCGATTCCCTCAGGACGCGTTTTTCAAAAAAGAGAGTAATAACTTATAGTGATATAAACATTGTCCCATAAGGCTTCTTACAGGATTATAACACACTTTTAACAGCAATCAAAACGTCGGTTTTCAAAGAAAACCGACGTTTTGATTTAATCTCCAGACTGTCGACTGAGCGAAAGTAAACAAGAGCAAAATTGGTTTTTACACATCTTAGGATGTGTTTTTTTATAAAAAAGAACTGCACCATTTGTCAAGTTGACATTGATGCAGCTCTTTAAATTCAGATAAAGATACATTTGAAATAAGACAGTTCTTGTACACAGTCTTTTAGCAGCGACCAGTTTGCCTGCTTAGGGCTTGTCAATTTCTTTAAAAACAGTGGTTCCATATTGGTGAATTTTAGCAGTATACACTTCAAAAGAAAGAATAACCGGATTCTTATGATTCAGCAATTTTTGATAATCATTCAAGCGGTCTTCAATCACTTGATAATCCTCAATCGAATGAACAGAGAAAACACCTTTCAGCAGCAGGCTCTCAAATGTTCCATCATTATAACAGCAAACGTTCCCTTTGTTGTTTTGCTGAATATTCTTGACAGTATCGCCATCACCGTCTACATAAAACTTCAATGTATGAAAATCAACTCTTGCAATCGGTTTAGACACAACTATTGTATTTGGAAATCCATTTCGATCATTCGTGGACAGTAAAAAAGAATTGCCCCCTGCAATTAATTTGCGAATTTCTTCAATCATCTCCACGCCGCCTCTTTTCATCTTTAATCTATTATACCTAAAGTGAAATGAATTAGGAATTATAAACCCCGAATTTTGAAGCAGAACTTCTGATTTTTCTACTAACACAAGAATACTTTACCAATGGTCTGGATAGCTAATCAGAAGCAGCTGACTTTATTGATGAGCAGCTTGCCTATTTTTTTGTTACCATAAACAACCTGCAGCATTAAATATAGTTGAATCGTTATCAACATTATCTGTCTGAGTCAGCAGACTTTTGAGCAAGAGGTGATAATGACAATATTGCTATCCACCCGTACAGCTAAATCTTTTTTATCCGTTTATTGTTCCTTTTCTTGCGTTTAAACACTAAAAAATGTTGGCAGATTTTCCTTAAGGATTTTCTACCAACATAAATTATTATAGAGACAAGCACCAATTAGTTCAGTCAAAAAACAAGCCATTTTGTCCATAAATATCTACCCAGCTAAATCCATCCTTTTACTTTACAGTAGAGATTGAGGTCGTGGAAAATAACTCGCCTAATACTGAGACATCTGGCGTATTAATATACTCAGCTAAGTCATCTTTCACTGTTTCAAATATGACTCGTGCAATTTCAGAATGACCAAATTCATTTGGATGCATATCGTTGATTAACTGTTTATCTGAATAGCCTAAATAACTATTTTTAGATTTGGGATCAATCGTATCTTTTCTCTCTGTCCACAATTCTCTGATATTCGCTACTGGTACTCCATATTTTTCACCGGTTTGAATAATAACATCATCATAAAGCTGAGAAATTTTCTCATCTCTATTCCAGGTTGTAACCAGTACGATGACTCTATTTTTTTCTTGCAGCTCAGTAATAACGTATGATAGATTTGCTTTGAACTGAGTCAAGCTTTCTTCACCACTATATGATTTAATATCATTGGTCCCATATTCAATCGTAATAAAATCAGGCTCCTGACTTTTTATCTGCTCAACACTCGAAATACCTAAGTCGCTTAGCTTGGCACCCGATTTATATACACCCATTTCGTTTACTTCAATATTAAAATAAGCGCTGATTGCATCAGCCAAAACACTGATGAAACGTTGATCCTGTCTATAAGTAATTGCGCCATTGGAGATACTGTCTCCCATAGGAGAGTAGGTAATCCTATTTAAAGAAGAGAATGCTGGTACATCATAAACATCTTCTCCTTGAACCTCATCGATAGAGAAAAACGTCTCATATCCCCAGAAAGCAAAACCGCCAACTACTAACACTATCAGCAGCCCAATAATCTTTTTCATCTATAATCCTCCCCTAAATAAACACTCCAAGGGTAATTATAGCAAATATGAAAATGATTGTTAACCCAATCCTAACATCTGTTATTTTTTCCAAGGTAAGCAGCAATGCTTGCTTAACAAGCAAATACGCATAAAACATGAAGCTAGCTTTAAAACAGAAGCATCTTTCTGCTTTTACTGCTTATTTCCAGCGAATCGGTATTTGACCTTCACCAGAAAAACTATAGTTGTCTTTTTCAATATTTCAGCTGAATGAGAGAAATTCTTCTTGACCTGTTAAGTTATGCCATTTTAGCCGTTCATTGCTTTCCATTAAAGAAGTCCCGCCTTCATCCTGAGAACTATAGCTCATTTCTGCATCCTGAAATTGGTCAGAAGGAACAATTGGATCATATAGCTCATAGAAAGTTGTCCCTCTTTTTAAAGTTATTGTCGGCATGATTCCTTCTGAAGAAATCATGATATGTTCCAGTTGATTTAACTCAGAAAGCGCAGAGATATCAGTTAATAAAGCTTGTGTATGCAGCTGCTCTTCTGCTTCTTCCTCTTCATTACCATAACCTCTCGTATAAAGTCTTAGGTCTTTAAGATTCTGTGCATTTTTTAGATCATATAAATTAAGCTGGTTTGTTATTTCGATATTGAGCTCTTCTAATTTAGTTAATTTTCTTAGCGGTCGGATGTCTTTAGTGTTCCCTTCTTCACCTACAAAGCTTTTGAGATTTACAGCAACCTCCAAACCATTAAAAGAGGTATAGTTATCATCAAAACCTCCGCTAAAGCGTTCCATTGAAGTTAAAAATTCTGGAGTAAACAAACCAAACTGCTGAGTGAAATCCATCTTTTCTTCCCATTTTTGATAAATTGCTTCATATGCTACATCATAATCGTTTTCAGAAATCAGACCAAGCTCCAGCTTCTCAGCTAGCTCATCTAATTCTACATACCTCTGATCGTAAGCATAGCTATCAAAGGTACTACTTAAATCGTAAGTAATAGACCTGTCGTTAAAACGAACATAATCCCGATTCTCTGCCCTTGCTGTAGTCGGTAGTCCAAACAACAACCCTAACCCAACTATTCCCGTAACTTTTTCCATCTTCTAACTTAATAATTCCTTTCTTATTGCTAATTAAATCATAACAGATGATTATATTTTGATAAATACAAAAAATGAATTTTAATATAAAAATTATTAAAAATATTTCGTAAATATAATGTTAAAAAAATGATCAAATCTGTTGTTAAAAATTTCAGAAGCTACTGACTGGCTATCCAGATAATTGGCGATGCTTCTCTTCTTTAAAAAGAAGAACTTGAAACAAAACCAGTAATTTCCTGGTTTTGTTTCAAGTCCTAAGAATTAATTTCACTTTTTTGTCCGGCCAACACAATTTTATATAGTGTGTTTTACTTATCTGCATTGCTCAGTAAGCCTTAGCTTTTTTATTTAATTATGCATTTAGCCCAGCTAATTCAAACCGGACATTTTGCTGCATTTCTTTGATTTGCTCTGCTTCCTCTGTATCCAGGTAATCTCGGTAGGCTTCTGCATCACTATCACTATAAGAATGAATATAACACATGGCCCATAGCTTGGGATCTTTAATCAGCTTATCTGAAAATGGATACAATAAAGCGAAATGTAGCTGGACCTCCTCCTGTAAATCAAAATAAAGAATATGATTATCATGAAGCAGCTCTTTTTCTAAAAACAGCTTAATTCGCTGATAGGAGGAGGTTTCCAGTGGTTTAGTCAGAGAAGCAGGAACGACTTGATATGTACGTCCGTCACGCCATAAAAACGTAACCTCTTTTTTATAATGTAAATGCGCCAATTCTTCCAGTACCCATGAACGGACGAGCTTATGAACGGCTTTATCAACTAGAACGACTTGCGCCATCTCCACAAACTCTTTCTGAGGTAGATAAACAGATTTTCTTATCAGTGCCAGCTGCTGATAGTAATCAACATTTTTCAGCTGAGCAAGCTCCTCTTTAAGGGCATTAATTTTTTTTACTTCAAACTGCTGATGAAGGAGTTCGGCCTGACGAATTTTTTTCTTTATTCTAACCAGTGAACGCATTTCACCGCAGTTTTCTTTTAAAATCTGTTCGTTCACAATACTGTGAGCACTAATGAAACGTTGATTCAGAATAAGCAGTTGAACAAATGTATCCATGTATTCCAGGCAGGAAAGATATTGCTCCCTCATCTCTTCAGCAAGAGCAAGTCCTTGTTTATTTTCTCCAGCTTTCACATATACACTCACCAGCAGATAATTTAAGGGAAATTCTTGACGAATAGCATACGCTTCTTCAAAATAGTCTATTGCTTCAAGATAATTTTCCTGATTTGCCGCTTCTTTTCCCAACTCGATAAATCGATCATAATTTCTTGGAAATTGTATTTTATTCGTCATCGGAAGTACCACCTTTCTATTTCCTTTCATTCACTATTTATACTGATAATAACAAAAAAAGAAAAGCCTGTATACTTGAAAAAAGGATTTTCAAATAAGCTTTTCTTTGTTTTTAGAAAATACTTAATATAAATTTCTCAAAATAACTGCCGTTTCTTCTGGTCCATCTGCCTTCATTTTTTCTGACTTCTCTAATAATGAAAAACCTGAATACCATTCCTTAGTCAGCTCGTCTTCAACTTTAAACTGTTTTATTTTTTCTACGTGAAAGGCTTCCGGATCCACTTCCTGAACACTATCCCAGCCAGTATCAATAAAAATTCTGGTTTCATCTGTAACAGCTTCGTTGCTCTCTAACTCTGTCACAATCTTTTTAAGTTCCCCAAACGTCATTGCTTGTACCTGATGTTCCATATCATGTTTCCTCCGCTCTTGTATTCGCTGTTGTGTTTCATTCTAACATATCTCAACCGCAGTTAGAAACATAACTGTATACTTTACATTTTAATAACAGCCGTTTTTTAATTAGGATATTCCACAATATAAAGTCTCCAAAGAAAAAATCCTATGATTCTTTCTTTGGAGATATTTTCAATGACTTGAAACAGGAATTTCATGATTGTTTAATCACCTGTATCAGCTACTATTCTACTGTTACACTCTTTGCCAGATTTCTCGGCTTATCTACATCATAGCCTCTTTGCAAAGTTGCAAAATAGGCGATTAACTGTGTAGGAACCACACTGACTAAGGCACTCAACAGTGGATGGACATCGGGAATAACCAGTTGGTCTGTTTCCTTAGCCAAAGCTTCTGTAACAATCACTATGGTCTGTGCTCCCCGGCTCTCAACTTCTTTTAAGTTTCCACGGGTATGAGCTGCTGTTTTTTTGTCAGTAATGATCCCAATAACTGGTGTTCCTTCTTCAATTAGGGCAATTGTTCCATGTTTCAGCTCCCCAGCTGCAAAGCCTTCCGCTTGAATATAAGAAATTTCCTTTAACTTCAACGCTGCTTCCATCGAAACATAATAGTCCATCCCGCGTCCGATATAGAATGCGTTGCGAGTGCTGTTAAGAAATGTTTCCACTAATTGACTAATCAGCATTTTTTCGTCGATAACTGCCTCCATTACAGATGCTGCTACGCTCAGCTCATGAGCAATATCAAACGCTTCAGCAGCCTGCGTCTTCTGGTATCTGCCTGCACTAACAGCCAAAATTGCCAAAACAGCAATTTGTGCCGTATATGCCTTCGTTGAAGCAACTGCAATTTCTGGTCCCGCATGAAGCAGCAGTGTATAGGTCGCTTCTCTAGAAAGAGTTGAACCGGCAGCATTGGTCAGCGTTAATGACGGAAGACCTAATTGATTGATTTGTACTAGCACCTGACGGCTGTCAGCTGTTTCACCACTTTGACTTAAAAAGATGAACATCGGTTTTTTGGACAACAACGGCATATTATAACTAAATTCACTGGACAGATGAACCTCTACTGGAATTCCTGTCATTTGTTCCAGAATTTTTTGTCCTGCCCAGCCTGCATGATAGCTTGTTCCACAAGCAATGATATATAACCGATCACTTTCAGAGACGGTTTTGACAATCTCTTTATTAATCAAATCTTTTCCGGAATCATCTAGATAGTTTTCAATAATTCTACGCATAACTCCCGGCTGTTCATCAATCTCCTTCAGCATATAATAAGGATAGGTCCCTTTTTCAATATCATTTAAATCCAGCTGTGCCTCATAAGATTCACGGAAAACCAAATTTCCTTTCTGATCCTCAATGTGAATACTGTCTGCTTTGACTGTCACTAGTTCTCCATCAGCAATTTCTACAAAATGGTTTGTCTCCTGAAGCATAGCCATCGCATCACTGCAAATCACATTAAACCCGTCACCCAAGCCAATCAGCAAGGGGCTTTTATTCTTAGCCACGTAGATAACCTCTGGGTGTTGATTATCTATCAAAGCAAAAGCGTAAGAGCCTCTAATTACATTTAAAGCAGCTTTCAGTGCTTCTCCAGCATTCGCTGTTTCTTTCGAAAAATATTCGATTAGATACACAACAATCTCTGTATCTGTTTCTCCCTTCAGCGTTGTTCCTTGAAGAAATTCCTGTTTTAATTCTTCAAAATTTTCTATAACGCCATTGTGAACTAATGTGAAGCGTCCTGTCGCTGAAGTATGAGGATGAGCATTTCTTTCACTCGGTTTTCCATGAGTTGCCCAGCGCGTGTGACCAATCCCAATGCTTCCATTGACTTCTTCTTTTATTTTACTTTGTAAGTCAGCGATTCTCCCTTGAGATTTTATCAAATGATCTTCACCAGCTTCATTCGTTACATAAATCCCGGCTGAATCGTAGCCTCGATATTCAAGTTTTTCCAATCCCTGTAATAATATTCCTGCTGCATTTTCTTTACCAATGATTCCGACAATTCCGCACATAATGTCTTTTCCTACCTTCTCCAATTGAGTCTTACACTACAATTTCATCATGTGTTTCCATCTGTGTGATTAGCTCTTTGTTATAATTTTACAATTATTTTTTAGACTAATCTGTAGAGTACAGTCCCTGAAGTCACCCGCCGAATCCTCGATAAACTTCTCCCTCGTCACCTGGTTATTTGCCAGGCCTGGCGCTCCCCTTTAATTGGTATACATAATCCTCCTTCTAAAAAGTATCATGGAAACATAATAAATAATATATCAACACAGAGTATTTTGTCAACAAAAAAAATAAAACAAATAATTGGTATATACACAAAAGAAAGAATTTGATTGTCCATAATCATCTAAAAAAGCGTGTTTTCTTCTCATTGAAAACGATATTTTATACTAGACAGCCATTGAAAAAGTAAAAATAATTATTTTAATTTCTTTCAAAAAATAGAGTTTGGCAATAGTCGATTTTTGAAATAAAATTAAATCGTTCAACTTCTGATTTGATCTTTAAGAAAAGCAAAAAAGTTTAAAAAAGGCATATACTGCACTTTTTTAAACTTTCTTTTTTATATTATTTAATCCCAATTTCTGCTTCAACAACAGCAGAAATCGTATCTACATAATAATCAACTTTTTCTTTAGTTGGTGCTTCTGCCATCACTCGAAGCAGCGGTTCAGTTCCTGATGGACGCACTAAAATTCTGCCATCACCATTCATTTCTGCTTCCATTTTTTCAACAATTGCCTTGATTGCTGGCACTTCCATCGCATTATGCTTATCAGTGACGCGAATATTAACCAGCTTTTGCGGGTAGACTGTAATCTCTCCAGCAAGTTCAGAAAGTTTCTTACCAGTCTGCTTCATTACATTCAGCAGTTGAATCCCTGAAAGCATCCCGTCTCCTGTTGTATTATAATCCAGAAAAACCATATGACCAGACTGCTCACCGCCAAAATTATAGTCATTTTTTCTCATTTCTTCTACAACATAGCGATCGCCGACTTGAGTAATGACATCTTCCATGCCAGCGGCTTCCACAGCTTTACGGAAACCTAAGTTGCTCATAACTGTTGTAACGATTGTATTTTTTTTCAAGCGTTTTTTCTCAGCCAGATACTTTGCGCAAATGAACATTATTTTGTCACCGTCAACTATATTTCCCAGCTCATCTACAGCTATCAAGCGATCACCGTCACCATCGAAAGCCAGACCTGCATCTGCCCCTTTTTCAACAACCATTTCCGCTAGTTTCTCAGGATGGGTAGAGCCTACACCATCATTAATATTCAAGCCGTTGGGACTGGTTCCCATAGTGAAGAAATCTGTCTCTAAATCAGCAAACAAACGATTGACAGAAGTTGCTGTTGCACCATTAGCAGCATCAATACAAACTGTCAAATCATTCAAATCTCCGGGAATAGTTTGTACAAGAAACTGAGAGTACTTTAGAAGCCCTTCTGGAAATTCTTCAACTGAGCCCAAGCCTTCAGCTGAGGGGCGCGGTAATGTATCTTCTTCGCTGTCAAGTAATGCTTCAATCTCCAGCTCCTGATCATCAACCAATTTGAAACCGTCTGAACCGAAAAATTTAATACCGTTGTCTTCAGCGGGATTATGTGAGGCAGATATCATTACTCCTGCAGAAGCCTTCTGCAGACGTGTTAGATAAGCCACACCCGGGGTTGCAATGACGCCTAGCTGGAAGACTTCAATACCTACAGACAACAAGCCTGCAATTAATGCTTGTTCAAGCATTTGTCCGGATACCCGAGTATCTCTGCCTACAAGTACTCGAGGCTTGCGCGATTCATCCTCTGCGTGCTGACTTAATACATAGCCGCCATAACGCCCCAATTTAAATGCCAGTTCAGGTGTCAGCTCCTTATTGGCTATTCCTCTAACTCCATCTGTACCAAAATATTTGCCCATCACTATTCTCCTTAATCACATTAGTTAATTTTGTGCACCTCTTATTTACTAGGATGACTCTTGGGTATCTGACGAGGAGGTTGAAGAAGAAGGCTTTTCGCCACCACTGCCACTCACCTCACTGCTAGTTTCCGAGGTTTTTGTTTCTTCTGTTTTACTCGAATTGCTAGTAGCTGTCCCTTCACCAGTCCCGCCGTTCACCTGACTATCAGAGCCTGAACGTAAGTATACTGGATTAATTGTTACTTCAATTTTAGTTGGCGACACTGTATAATCACCGTTTGCCGGAATACCTACTGTCTGCTTCACAGAGGTACTGATGCCCGTCACATCTACAGGGACTTCCAGAGTATCAATCGTTTCTAATACAGAATTAGAACCGCTGATTTCTACCATTTGTTCAGAAACATCAAATGTATAGCCGGAAACATCTGCAGGAGGCGAGCCTGTGCTTACAACCCTTAGAGCAACTTCTTTCTTAGGCAGAGAAAGCTGTACAGTAACTTTAACCTGTGGTGCCGGATTTTCGATACTTAACACTTGACCTCTGCTGTCTAAAGCCTGTACATTGACCGTTTGTTTAATTGTATCGCTTGATTGAGTAACACTGGATAACGGTGCAACCACTTTAGCGATTTCTGCCATTGTCTCTTCACCAGTGGTTATTTCAACTTTTTTAGGACTAACTGCAATGCTTTCCACCTTATACCCTTCTGCGTTAAAGCTGTCGGGAATCTGTGCCTCTACGTCGAAGCTCTTTGTTACTTTTTTCTCAATCGTAACGGTAATTGTTGCCGGTTCAATATTTGCCGTAACTGCTGAACTCAAGCCTGTCACTCTTAGAGGGACCTCTGAAGTTCCAACAGAAACGTTCGTTAAATCAGCGACTACTTGAAATTTCCTAGTATCTTCATTCGCTTCAAGGTTTAACTGAATCCGGTTTGCACTACTTAGATGCACTGTTACTGTATCTTCATAGCCGGAAACAAAGTATTGGTCTTGATCATAGTTCAATTGAATAGGGATACTGTAGAGCATTTCATCGTATACCTGACTAGTTGTAACCGTGTTTCCAGAATTTCCGTCTGAGTTAGCATTAAAGAAAAGCAGCAAGGCAAACAATAATGCCAGCAATCCGGAAAACCAATTGCTTTGTGAAGCCTTCTTCATTTCTTTTTCCCTCCTTTAGTCACACCATCAATAAAATGCTGTAGGAGGTTCTTTTTATCTTTTTCATCTTCGGCAGGAACCAACTCTTCTCTGAGGATTTTCAAATATTCCTCTTGGGTGAGCTTGGAGATTAATTCATTGTTCAATGTCAAACTAACATCTCCCGTCTCTTCAGAGACGATGATTGTCACTGCATCGCTTACTTCACTAATCCCCACAGCGGCTCTATGCCGAGTACCAAATTCTTTAGGAATTAGATTACTTTCGGAAAGAGGCAGATACGCTGAAGCTACCGCAATTTTTCCGTCTTCAACAATAACCGCGCCGTCATGAAGCGGTGTGTTTGGAATAAAAATATTTATTAGCAGTTCTCCGGTAATATCCGCATCCAAATCGATTCCTGTCTCAATATACTCCTCTAAGCCTGTGTTTCTTGCAACAGTAATCAGAGCACCAATTTTACGCTTTGACATATATTGAATCGCCTTGTCAAAAGCCAAAATCATTTTTTCATCTTCCTGCTGCTCATTTTTAGAAGGTTTGAAGAAAGAGCTTCTGCCCAAGTGTTCCAAGCCGCGCCGGACTTCCGGCTGAAAAATGACTACGGCTGCAATTACGCCATACATAATCACCTGATTCATCAGCCAGGATAAGGTATGCAGTCCGACAATCTCACTGACTATTCGGATAATGATAAAAACAGCTACACCTTTTAGAAGCTGAACAGCTTTGGTTCCTCTGACCAGCATAATTAATTTATATACTAAGTACCAGACAACCAGAATATCGATAATATTTATAATAAAATTGCGGGATAATAAATCCGTCGAGATGAATTTCTGCCAATAACTTACATCAAAAAACTGACTGATTTGAAAAGATATCATATAGGTTATCACTTCTCTCTGAAGAATTCCTTTTTAGTATAGCATAAATTTTTTACAGATTACAGAATACTGATAAGCAAAAGAAACTTTTAGAAAAATGAACACACATTTTTCTAAAAGTTATGAAAAAACTAATCAATTTTCAATTTATCAACAGTTAACCCCGTTTGCTACGCTCAAAATCATACAGCCCAGTTTCCAGCCTTGATAAAGTAAAAACCGTATTTTTATCTATTCGTTTGATTCCTGACTTCTTTTAGCAGCCCGTTCTGCTCTTCTTGCAGCCCGGCGTGCTTCCGCTTCCGGATCTTTCACACGTTCTTTCTTTTCTCTGACAGGGCGACTTTCTGCTGTTACAGACATTTCGCTTTTTTCAAGTTTTTCCCGCAGCTTTTCTTCCTGTCCAGCTAGCCGTGCATAATTATAGAATCTTGTCTTGGCGTCATTAACCGTTTTTTCAAAGAGCTTACCAGCATATTCAGCTTGTGTCGCTTCTAAAGCCGAGAATCTAACTTGCTTGCGCATAAAGTCTTTCATCTCATCAAATACTGGTTTTTTGAAGTCCAAGGTCATCGGAAGTTTGCCTTTTTCTCTTAACTCAGGGTTATAGCGGTAAAGCGACCAGTATCCTGACTGGACAGCTTCTTTTGCTTCTTGAAGCGTCTGACTCATCCCGCCTTTTAAACCGTGAGCAATACAAGGAGTATATGCAATGATAATTGATGGTCCAGGGAATTTTTCTGCCTCTTCAAATGCTTTAATTGTTTGCATTTGATTAGCTCCAGAGGCTATTTGAGCAACATATACATTTCCGTATGTCATCGCCATCATCCCAAGGTCTTTCTTGGATACATATTTCCCGCTGGCTGAAAACTTCGCAATAGCTGAAGCTGGAGTTGCTTTAGATGTCTGACCACCAGTATTAGAGTAAACCTCATTATCCAACACCAGCATATTCACATCCGCTCCGCTGGCCAGTACATGATCGATACCTCCATAACCTATATCATAAGCCCAGCCGTCGCCGCCAATCATCCATTGACTAGGTTTGGCAAAAAGATCATTGTCTTGATACACCGCTTCAAGCAGCGGCTGTCCGGATTTTTCATTTTCTAAAGCTGCTTTTAACTTAGCTGCCCGTTGCTGTGTGCCATCACTGTCATGAAGATGAATCTGCCAGTCTTTCATTAATGCCTGCAGTTCTTCTGAAGCAGCAGCCATGCCTTCATCCATTTTTTCAGCTAGGTATTCCCGTCTTGTCTGATTTGCCAAAAACATTCCATAGCCAAATTCCGCATTGTCTTCCAATAGGGAATTCGACCAGGCAGGTCCTTGTCCTTGATCATTGGTTGTGTATGGTGCCACTGGTGCAGCAGCACCCCAGATAGAGGAACAGCCTGTTGCATTAGCTATCATCATACGGTCGCCAAACATTTGCGTCAGCAGCTTTACATAAGGCGTTTCGCCACAGCCTGAGCAGGCACCGGAAAATTCAAGTAACGGCTTGTTGAACTGAGAGCCTAGAACCGTATTGGCTTTTGCAGGGTTTTCCTTTTGTCTCAAGGTCATTGAGAAGGCCCAGTTCATTGCTTGTTCTTTTTGTTCATTGTATGGCTTCATCACAAGCGCTTTTCCTTTTGCCGGACACGCTTCTACACATAGTCCACAGCCGGTACAGTCTTCGATAGAAACCTGAATACGATATTTCAAGCCGTCTGCGCCGCGCATTTCTCTGACAATGTAGCCTGCTGGTGCTTCCGTCATTTCTTCATCATCAGCTAAGAAAGGACGAATTGCCGCATGAGGACAAACAAAGGAACACTCATTACACATTGTACAGCGGTCGCTAATCCATTCCGGAACTTCCAGAGCAACGCCCCGTTTTTCTACAGCAGTTGTTCCTAACGGCATTCGGCCATCCACCATGCCGTTATCAATCAATGTTCCGACAGAGAGCGCATTCCCCTCTTGTCGATTAATCGGTTCAACGATTTCTCTTACATATTTTGAAACGGTCAAATCAGTTTTTTCTGTACTTAGTTCACAGTCTTTCCAAGCCATTGGAACATCCACTTTATGAAGCAGTTCTACTGTTCGGTCGATTGCCTGAATATTTTTTTCAACGACTGCCATTGATTTATGCCCATAACTCTTCAAGGCTTCATCTTTTAGTATTGGTAAAACCTCTTCAAAAGGAATAATGTTTGCCAACTTAAAGAAGGCTGTTTCCATAACAGTATTGATTCTGCCGCCTAGTCCTACTTCACTAGCTAGCTTTACAGCATTAATTGTATAGAACTGAATATCATTTTCAGCAATGTATTTTTTTAGCTTATTTGGCAAAAATCGTTCCAGCTGTTCGTCACTCCAAATAGAGTTCAGCAGGAAGGTCCCACCCTTTTTCAAGCCTTTCAGCAAGTCATACGTATGCAGATATGCAGCTGTATGGCAGGCAATAAAGTCTGCATTTTCAATCAGATAAGTGGAACGAATCGGTGTTTCTCCAAAACGTAAATGGGAGACAGTCAGCCCACCTGATTTTTTAGAATCGTAATGAAAATAGCCCTGTGCAAATTTATCCGTATGATTACCAATAATTTTAATAGCGGATTTATTCGCTCCAACTGTTCCATCTGATCCAAATCCCCAGAACTTAGCCTGATAGGTTTTTGGGTTAGTTAAGTCTAATGACTCTCCTGAATCAAGAGATGTATTTGTGACATCATCGACAATTCCCAAAGTAAAACGGGTATTTCTTTCATTTTTTTCTTTTAATAGCTCGTCATAAACAGCAATAATCTGGTTAGGCAAAACATCTTTCGAGCCCAATCCATAGCGCCCGCCGATTACAGCAGGACGGCTGTCACTTTCATAAAGCGCACTCTGAACATCAAGCAGCAGCGGTTCACCGCCGGCACCAGCTTCCTTTGTTCGGTCAAGCACAGCTACTGATTTTACTGTTTTAGGCAGCTTCTCTAAAAACGTCTCAAGAGGAAACGGCCGGAATAAATGAATATTTAAGAAACCGACTTTTCTGCCAGCCGCTGTTAAATAATCTACAGTCTGCTCAATTGTCTGAGCAACAGAACCCATCGATACAATAATTTCTTCTGCGTCCTCTGCACCATAATAAGTAACCAAATCATAATTGGTTCCACGCAGCTTATTGATTTCTTTCATATAATTTCTGACAATAGCCGGGAGCTGCTCATAATATTGATTCACTGTTTCCCGCTGTTGAAAATGGATATCCGGATTTTGATTTGTTCCGCTAACTGAAGGATGGTTGGGATTCATACTTCTCTCTCTGAAATCCTGTAAGGCATCCTCGTTTAGCAGCGGTAGCAGTTCATCATATTCCAGCACTTCAATTTTTTGAATTTCATGACTCGTTCTAAATCCATCAAAGAAGTTCATGAATGGTATTTTGGATTCCAATGATGCCAAATGCGCCACTGGAGATAAATCCATCACTTCCTGAACACTACTCTCACAAAGCATAGCAAAGCCAGTCTGACGGGCTGCCATCACATCTCCATGATCACCAAAAATATTTAATGCACCTGTTGTAACTGCTCTACTGGCAACATGAAAAACAGTCGGCAGCAGTTCACCGGCAATTTTATACATATTAGGAATCATCAACAGTAGTCCTTGCGATGCTGTATAAGTAGTAGTCAAGGCTCCTGTTTTTAATGAACCGTGAACAACACCGGCAGCTCCAGCTTCTGACTGCATTTCAACAATTTTAACTGGTTGCCCAAACAAATTTTTTCGACCTTCAGCAGACCACTGATCCACCAGCTCAGCCATCGTTGAGCTTGGTGTAATTGGGTAAATTGCTGCAAGCTCTGTAAACGCATAGGAGATATAAGCAGCTGCTGTGTTTCCGTCCATTGTTTTCATTTTACGCATTTAATTTCATCATCCTTCTATTTCAAAAAATAATTTCATCATTTATACATACCAGTTTATTATAACGGATACTTGAAGGTATTGAAACATTTTATAGATTTTTTTCACAAACTTACAATAATTTATTATTTCTTTTTTTTCTGTTTCCTTCATAGACTGCTATATAATGCATAAAAATCTTATTTTTTTCTGCTGACATACTATAGTTTTTATAATCAGCATTTGAAAAAATTGTGAAAAAAATAGTTATTTCTTCATCGGAAGAGTGTTTAGAATGGCATAAAAAAAGAACTATGCAATACAACGGCTGCATAGTTCTTCAATAGATATTAATACAATTCCAAATATTGTTCTCTTTCCCACTCAGAAACTGTCTGACGGAAGGCTGCCCATTCCATACGTTTTGCTTCAACAAAGTTTGCAAAGATATGTTCGCCCAAGGCATCTCTCATCACTTCATTTTTACGAAGCTCTTTAATTGCATTGTGGATTGTAGAAGGCAAGTCTTCAATTTGTGCTTCTTTTCGTTCTTCTTCATTCATAATGTAGATATTGCGGTCTACAGCGTTTGGCGGCGTTAGTTCATTCCTGATGCCGTCCAGTCCTGCTTGAAGCAGCACAGCCATAGCTAGATAAGGGTTAGCCGAAGGATCAACCGAGCGCAGCTCCAAACGAGTAGATAAGCCTCTTGATTCAGGTACACGAACTAGGGGCGATCTGTTTCTACCACTCCAGGCAACGTATACAGGTGCCTCATAGCCTGGAACCAAACGTTTGTATGAGTTTACTGTTGGATTGCACACAGCCGTATATGCACGAGCATGTTTCAGCAAGCCACCAAGAAAATGATAAGCAGTTTGGCTCAGCTGCATTGGTCCTTCTTCATCAAAAAAGGCATTTCCAGCTTCAGTAAATAATGACATGTTACAGTGCATGCCTGATCCATTGATCCCGAACAACGGCTTAGGCATGAAGGTTGCATGTAGTCCATGTTTTCTGGCAATTGTTTTTACAACCAATTTAAAGGTTTGAATATTGTCACAAGCTTCAATCACATCCGCATACTTGAAGTCAATTTCGTGCTGACCTGGAGCCACTTCATGGTGAGAAGCTTCGACTTCAAAGCCCAGACTTTCTAATTCCAAGACAATATCACGACGGCAGTTTTCACCTAAATCAGTAGGTGCAAAGTCAAAGTAACCGCCTTTATCATTCAGGTCTGTTGTAATTTCCCCATCTTCATCAAGCTTGAATAAGAAGAATTCCGGCTCTGGTCCTAAGTTGAATGAAGAAAAACCAAGCTCCTTCATATCTGTCAAAGCCCGTTTTAAATTCCCACGAGGGTCGCCTGCAAAAGGTTCGCCATTTGGATTATAAATATCACAAATTAAACGAGCAACTTTCCCATGATCACTTTCCCATGGAAAAATCATCCATGTCGATAAATCAGGATACAAGTACATATCGCTTTCTTCAATACGTACAAAGCCTTCAATAGATGATCCGTCAAACATCATTTTGTTGCTTAATACCTTTTCCAACTGACTGACAGGTACCTCAACATTTTTAATCGTTCCCATAATATCCGTAAACATTAATCGTAAAAAACGGACATTCTCTTCCTCGGCAATTCGTTTGATATCATCCACACTGTTTTCTTTTCTTGTCATAAGTTCCCTTCACGTCCTTCATTTTTTTATCCGAAATTATAGTTTCGGTCCTTGCGATTGGAATGGATTCTGTTGAGCCAGTCCTCCCTGAGAAAGAATTTCATCGTATAGAATTTTCCGGACATCTTCATCAGTTAAAGGCCTGCCGGAATTTTTGCCGTTTTTCTGTTCCTCTAGCTTCATTGTGTATACCCGTTTGATTCCTGCCATGTTTAGACCATCTGAAAGATAATCCTTTATCTCAAGCAGTGTATCAATATCATTCAATGAATACATTCGGCGATTGCCATCACTTCTTTCCGGATGAATCAGGTCCTGTTCCTCATAATACCGAATTTGACGTGCTGATAAATCAGTTAATTTCATAACTGTACCAATCGGAAAAACTGACATTGATCTCCTCAGTTCCTTTTCTCTCATATCCACCCCCCTCTCTTAGTTGGTAATAGAATAACAGCACTTTTTTCTCTTGTCAACGATTAATGTTAGGTTTCCTCACATTAATTATTTTTCGTTCGGTTTTAACGTTTTTTTCTTGTCTGGAAGCTGCTTTTTCTTTTAAGCCGCTCTTTTCCGTTGTTTATTTTTATTAAACTATTAAAATTAGGCTGTCTTGAATAGATCATTAGTCGAAACCTTAGACAGCTTTTACAAAAAACAGCAGAAGAATAATTGAAAAAAAACCAACTATCTCCTGCTGCTTGTAAAAATTTAAAAAATCCACTTAAACAAATTTATTGTTTTTTTGAATAAAAAACTTCATTTACTGCGTTAGAAACTGCAATTTTCACATGCTCTAAGGTAAGCCCCCCTTGTACATATAAGATATAAGGTGCCCGAATAGGACCATCAGCACTCAGCTCCATGCTTGCCCCCTGGACAAAGGTTCCTGCTGCCATGATAATAT
The DNA here is from genome assembly GCF_054871795.1 of Enterococcus sp. LJL51. Lineage (NCBI taxonomy): Bacteria > Bacillati > Bacillota > Bacilli > Lactobacillales > Enterococcaceae > Enterococcus > Enterococcus sp. LJL51. The sequence continues at coordinate 105,152 of NZ_JBTXLW010000005.1, forward strand.
CATCTTCGTATCCCGGCATATAAGCAGGAATAGGAGTAACAAACGCATCGATTGGTGAAAATTTTTGAATTGCCTGACAGAAAGCTATCATCGCATCCTTATTTTTTAGTTCTACCATTTGAATTAGATCCGTCCGTTCATCATTCCATTTTGGCGTTGATTCCACACCGAACGATTCCAATAACGCCGCGGTGAAAACAGCTCCCTGGATTGCCTGACTAACCACATGAGGAGCAAGGAAAAAGCCCTGTAGCATATCATAGACAGCATAGAGCATGGCACCACCCTCACTCCCTACCCCAGGCGTCGTTAAACGATAGGCACAACGCTCTACCAATTCTGCCTTTCCTGCTAAATAGCCTCCAGTTTTAGCGATGCCTCCCCCAGGATTTTTAATCAATGAACCTGCCATAATATCCGCACCAACTTGAGTGGGCTCTAGTTCCTCTGCAAATTCGCCATAACAATTATCAACAAAAACTACTATATCGGGAGCAATAGCTCGAACTCTTTCAATCATTTCCTTGATAGCCTCAATCGTAAAAGAGGGTCTTGCTGCGTATCCTCTGGAGCGTTGAATTGCAATCATTTTGGTTTTCGCTGTTATTTTTCCTGCCAAGCTCTGAAAATCAACTGTACCATCCGCTAATAAATCAATTTGATCATAGCCAATATTATACTCTTTCATTGAGCCGATTCCATTGCCAGTAAGACCAATAACTTCCAGCAGTGTGTCATATGGTGTTCCTGTAATATACAGCAGCTCATCTCCAGGTCGCAAAATGCCAAATAATGCTGTTGCTATTGCATGGGTACCGGAAATAATTTGTGGACGAACTAGTGCTTGTTCTGCACCAAAAACCTCCGCATATACATTTTCCAGAGCCGTTCTGCCCAAATCATCGTAACCATAGCCTGTCACCGGCTGAAAATGTACTTCTGATATTTGCTGGTTTCTAAAGGCTCTCAGCACCTTCGCCTGATTTGACAACGCAGTTTGCTGCAGCTTTTTTATCCGAGGTTCAATCTGCTGAGTTACTTCAGCTATTTTTTGAACTAGTTTGGGATGAAATTGTTCTGTCCAGCTCATTCTTCATTTCTCCTAACCCATTTTGATTCTTTTTTCGCAAAGCCGCGCACTAAATAGCTGTTTTGATCTTCCAAAAATTCTTCTGAAAATAAGATTGTCTGTCTTTTTAACGCGCTTAACTCATGGCCTTGATCCGCACTTACTTCAAACTCATAAGGCACCAGCAACTCCATCATTTTTTCGCGGATTCTATTAATCAGTTTTTCTTTATCCTGACTATTCTTAGCAGAAATCAACACGTTAGGGAACAAAGTTGGTACGAACTCATCCGTCTGCAACAAATCACTCTTATTATAAATTGTTAAAACAGGAATTTTTCCCAAATCCAGTTCTGTTATTAGCTTTGTTACCGTTTGTTCGTGCTGCAGTCGATTTTCAGCACTGGCATCCACTACATGAAGAAGCAAATCCATTTCTCTACTTTCCTCAAGCGTCGAGTGAAATGCTTCAATCAGCTGTGTAGGCAAGTCTTGAATAAAACCTACTGTATCCGTAATTGTAACAACCATCCCGTTAGGCAGCTGCCATTTCTTTGTTAAAGGATCGAGCGTTGCAAAAAGCTGGTCTTCTGAATATGTTTTAGCTGCTGTCAATAAATTAATAATTGTAGATTTTCCCGCGTTTGTATAACCAATCAAGCCGATTTGAAATACATCTGCATTTTGTCTTTTCTGTCTGCTTCGTTCTCTGTGCGCAGCAACCTCTTTCAGCTCTCTTCTGATTGCCGTCAGCTTATTTCTAATATGGCGTCTGTCTGATTCCAGCTTGGTTTCTCCCGGCCCTCTAGTGCCGATTCCTCCGCCTAAACGGGAAAGATGCTTGCCTTGACCAATTAGTCTGGGCAACAGATAGTTCAACTGTGCCAGCTCTACCTGTAATTTACCTTCTCTGGAACGAGCCCGCAGAGCAAAAATATCTAAAATCAGCTGTACTCTATCAATTACACGAATACCTAATGCCTCACCAATCAGCTGATTTTGTCTAGGTGTTAGTTCATGATTAAAAATAACCAAATCCGCCTCATAGGCATCTGAAAAATTAATTAATTCTTCCAGCTTGCCCTTGCCAATCACTGTCTGACGGTCAATTTTTTGCCTTTTCTGCGTTAAGCAAAAGACAACTTCCCCTTGTGCCGTTTCAGTCAATTTTTTTAATTCCTGCATGGAATAATCAAACTGTTTGGTATTATCATCTGTTTCTACGCCGACCAGAATCACTTTTTCTTTACTACTCTCCATTTCTACTACCTTCTCTCCTGCTTCAGCCACTTTTCGATTGTACTGTCCAGTTCAGCCAAGCTATCGGGTTGCTGAATAAGATTAATCCAATTTGCCTGCATCCGGTTCCTAAACCACGTCAGCTGACGCTTAGCATAGCGTCTGGAATTTTGCTTGACTTGCTCAACGGCCTCTTCCAAACTAATTTTTCCTTGAAAATACGGAAAAAACTCTTTATAGCCAATTCCTTGTGCCGCCTGCATTTCCAGATTTTCATAAGTATATTCTGCTTCTTCCAACAAACCCTGTTTCAGCATTTCATCCACTCTTTGATTGATTCGCTGATACAAAAGTTCCCGTTCCGTTTCCAGACCGACCAGGAAATAATCATAAAGCTGCTGCGGCTGTTCTTTGGGCCGCATAATACTATAGCCTGTCAAATCAAAGACTTCCAGCGCTCGGATAACTTTCTTGCGGTTATTAAAATGAATTGCTGCGGCTGCCAACGAATCTTTCTCTTGAAGCTGCTGCCAAAGCGCTTCATTTCCATTCTGCTCCGCATAGCAGTTATACTCCTCACGCAGCTTTAGTGATTCATTTTCTTTTTTTCCGCCAAGCTGGAAGTCATAAAGCAAAGATTGAATATAAAGACCTGTTCCACCGACCACAATCGGCAGCTTGCCTCTACCATTGATTGCTTCGATGCAGCTTCGGGCTTCACGTTGAAAATCAGCTGCTGAATACGAATCTGTAATATCCCGACAGTCAATCAGATAATGGGGAATGTCTTCCATCTCCCTTTTTGTTACTTTAGCTGTACCAATATCTAATTTTCTATAAACCTGCATGGAATCTCCGCTAATGATTTCCCCATCAAATTTTTTTGCCATATGTATACTTAATGCCGTTTTCCCAACTGCTGTTGGTCCAACAATGACTAATACTTTTTTCATTCCCAAATCATTCACCCATTAATAAATTATTATGCTTCCGTGATTTTATACTGTTCATTCTATCATTCCAAATTGCTCCTATCAAATGAAAGTACAAAAGGGCGGACATATCGATTACATGTCCACCCCTCATTTTCACAAATTGTTTAAACACAGTTTATCCATCATTTTATGACGACAAATTTAAGCATCCGCTTCTATACGAATCGTAAAATTACCTGTTCCGCGAGTTAAATGCGGACTGTAAAACGGATCATGATCAATATATGTCTGCCATTTTTTCTGAAGGAGTTTCTTTTCACCTTCAAAACGCTGCAGTTTCTCTGGTGTTGTTTCATAGCCTCTGGATTTTGATTCAAAATGGTAGAGTTCAGCCTGATGCGCCCAAACATTATATCTTCCAAGCTCATAGACTTTCATACATAAATCAACATCATTAAATGCCACTGTGAATTCCTCATCAAAACCACCGACTGCCTCAAAATCTGCCTTTTTCAATAAGACGCAAGCAGCTGTTACTGCCAGATAATCTACATCTAGGTAAAGCTGACCAAAATAGCCGATATCGCCGTTAGGGAAGTAGTGATGTCCGTGGCCGGCAACATTTCCCAGTCCCATAATGACACCTGCATGCTGAATTGTTTTATCTGGATAGTAGAGTTTTGCTCCAACACAGCCTACACGGTCAAACTGAGCATAAGAAACCATCCTAGTCATCCAGTCCTCAGCAATAACTTGTGTATCATTATTTAAAAATAATACGTATTTTCCATTTGAATTTGCGGCAGCAATATTATTGATTTTTGAATAATTGAAGGGAATATCAATTTCTTCAACAATAAATCTTTCACCCAGCTTATTTTTATATCCTTTATAAAGTTCATCCATTTTCGGGTCATCACTCTCATTATCAGCAATGACAATTTCATAATTAGGATAAGTTGTTTTCTCAATAATCGAATCCACACAAGTTTTTACATCATCATATCCATTTCTGGTCGGAATAATGATACTAACTAATTCTTCATCGATTACTTCATAAGCAACATCATAAAATCCCGGAGCAATTCCCGGTTGAATTGTTCCATTTAACTTACGCCGAGACAAAGCATCCCTCAATGCTTTTAGGCCGCCGTCACTTGCGTAATCCTTCTCCTTTTGAGACAACGCAGTAGAACCTGGGAGCACACGCCAATGGTATAAAACTTTTGGAATGTGCTTTATATGCGATTCAGGAATAATTTCAGTGAATCGCAAAACCAAATCATAATCCTGCGCACCTTCGACACCTTCTCTAAAGCCGCCGATTTCCTTTAGAATTTTGGTTCTAAACACACTTAAATGGGAGATGTAATTTGTCCCCATTAGTAAATCAGGTGACCATTCAGGTTTAAAATGAGGCTCAAATCTTGCTCCCTCTTGATCGATTTTATCTTCATCACTATAAATTAAATCTACATCAGGCTGGTTGTTTATTTCTTTAACAATCTCAAAAATTGCATTGACAGACAGCTCATCATCGTTATCCAGCAGCGCAACGAATTCGCCAGTTGCTAGATTCAGTGCATCATTACTAGCTACGCTTATATGTCCATTTTCAGATCGAAACACTGCTTTAATTCGAGGGTCTTTTTCTGAAAAGCTCTCTATTATCTTCTTAATTTCAGGATTAGTTGATGCATCGTCGCAAATACATAATTCAATGTTTCTATATACCTGATTTTGGACAGATTCAATGCAGCGAACCAACCATTTCGGCTCAACATTATATACAGGCATAATAATAGAGACAAGTGGTTGATCAGTTAAACTGGCTAACGCTTTTTCCCAATCACGAATCGTTTCTGTTTCATTTTGAGTCATCCACGCTCTATACTCGTCACCATTGATAAATTTCTCTAATTTATAGCGTCTAATTGTACTGCTAATTCCGTTACGCTTTAAGTACCCTAACCCTTTTCTAACCTTACCCAGCTTTAGCTGTAAAGGAGTTTCAGTCCCCTTTTCAACAGGATATTTCTTTTTCAGATTAACAGTATATGAGGTAGCTGCGTTTGCCGTTTTAAAGTTAAAAACTACTCTTCCAGAAGGACTTTTAGGTTTAACAACAAATTCAAAACCGACGTTCATTTCATTAGGCAAATCAAAAAGAACATTAACATCCATTCGATAAAATTGACTAATTGTAACCTCTGCATTTATCTCATTCTGAACGGTTATTTTAGGCGTTTCTTTACAACTTTCATCAAATGCCCAGCCTTTGACTGTAACTGTGTTGTCCTGTCCATTTCTGACAATGCTGTCTACTGTAACTGTTAAGTTCTTATCCATTTTTCCCTCCAGGTTTACAATGAGATTGAGTTCTTATACGGATCGTCTAGTTGCTGTTCAGACCAGTTTAATCCCAGTTTTTCTATTTGCTCTCTTGAAACATCAATATCCAGATGGTCTGATTCTTTAAGTCTAGCATAAGACGTATAAACGATATCTTTCCCTAAGTTTTGACGAATTTTCAAACTTAAATCCACACCCATTAGTTGGCTTCCCAAATCTTCAGAAAGCCCGCCGACTGAATCAAAATCAGCTCTTCTGAAAATCATACAATCTTCTGTCGCCGCATATATCCCTCTTGGCAATGCAGCTCGGTAGTAATACCCCAGATTAGTTTCAGGGTTCCCACGTTCAGGATAGATTAATTTCATTTTATCTAGATCGATAGAAACACCAATATTCGCAATCATGTTGCCAGTAGAAGAAAGTTTTCCACAGACCGCGCCTGATTCTGATTGTCTACCATAGTTCATCAGCTCTGTTAGCCAGGATCCAGAAGTTGGCGCCAGTTTTTCATTCAGTAGTAAAACAAACTCCCCATCAGATTGTTTGATTCGTTCATTAATATCTCCATCGACAAATCTTAAGCGGCTATCGTTAATTGTAACTTTCGCTTTAGATGATGTTGAAATGATAACTTCAAAATTAGCATAATAGGTTTTGCTTAATAATGTTGCTAAATTATCGTTTAAGTGTTTGCTGTCATGAACTAGTACGATTGAAACTTTTGGCTGATCCTCATACACAAAATCAGTTTTGTAGCAGCCATAAAATTCTGCGATTTTTACGTTAACTTTAATACCCCGCCGAGAAAAGGCTGCTTCTAATGCTTTTTTACCAGCTGTATAGGCATAATCCTTACTTTCAGGATTTAAGGCAGTAGATGTTTCGATAGCACGCCAATGATACAAGATCCCTTCAATATGATGGATACTGCTTGCAGCTTCTGTAGCCCGCAGCACAAAATCATAATCCTGACTGCCATTATACTCCGTACGCAACCCGCCTACTCTATCTAGCAATTCACGTTTTAAAACCACAAAATGAGTGATGTAGTTATGTTGTAAAATTAATTGCTGATTCCAGTTTGGTTTGAAAAAAGCATCAAATCGTTTGCCTTCAGCAGTTACCTTGTCTTCATCTGTATAAAAGAAATCTATTTTTGGATCCTTATTTAAAGCCTTAGCAATTTCATATAATGCATTTGGAGCTAACTCATCATCATTATCCATAAATCCGACATAATCACCTGTCGCAATTTCTAACGCTGAATTAGTAGCTTCAGAAATATGGCCATTCTTCTCACGGAAGATTAGTTTGATACGTTCATCTTCTGCTGCATATTTTTCCAGCAGAGGACGAATATGCTCTTTCGGTGAAGCATCATCCGCTAAACACAATTCCCAATTTTCATAGAACTGATTCTTAAGAGAACCCACACAAGCTGCCAGCCACTTTTCTTCCACATTATAAACTGGAACAGCAACAGATATTTTCGGCTGATAATCAAAGCTGCTTATTTCAGCTTTAATCTGATCTACATCATACTGCTCATGCTCTTCAACCCAGTGCTCATAAATATTTTGCTGACTCTTTCGATTTAATAACCAGTTAACAGAGCCCTTCAAGCCTTTTCTTTTCACCGCACCTAAAACACGGCGCAGCTTTGAAGGTACTCTTGGCGGATAATAGATACCGATATGGCGATTGATTGTAACCTTACAAACTCTTCCAGAAGCAGTCGTAATAATAAAATTAAAGAACTGCTCCAGCTCATAATCTGCCACTTCGATTTCGAAACCATATTTTTCTTCTTTCGGAAATCCAAATCCTTCATTGATTTCCTTCCGATACACTCTTTTTACTTTAAAATAAGGAGCACTATCAGTTGTCAACTGGAAATTCAACGGTTTCTTATCATCATTCGAAACACCCCAGCCTCTGATAAAGCTAGTATTACTATCTTCATTACGAGTGACCTCATCGATATTCAGAGCGAGTGTCTGATTCAGTTCGTCTACTGGTGTACGCGGGAAGTTTTCTTCCCCTTTCCTATCAGCAGGTATCCATTCATCACTCTTTACTAGTTCGTAATACCGATCAGCTATTAACTGTTTTTCTTCCTGAATTTTACGAATAGATGCCATCATATCATTTAATTCCAATATAAACTGTCCTTGAAAAATGTAATCAAAGTTAAGAACAACAGATTTTCCAGCAATTTCATCATGGTCAATTTTTATATAGGCAGGAAAAATATTTGAAAAGACAAATTTTTCCTTTTCATAAAATACCGCACTTGTCTCAAAACGATGAACTTGTTCACCTTCAACATCTATAAAGAAACGTAAGATTCCACCAATATTTTCAGGAAACGGCCAAATCGTTAGACTTTTCACCTCTTTAGCAATATCGGTAAAATAGTTGCGGTTTTCCCCTGTAAAGGTATTTAATACAACAATCTCTTCTTCTTCATAATCGCCGTAATCATAAACCAGTTTTACTCTCTTATAGTAATTTGAATTATCTGGCGTTATTCTGACTGGCGCTTCAACAGGATGTTGTTTTAACGCGTAGAAATACTGATAAACTTCTCCAAAGGGCCGCTTTCTAAAGGCATCGTGGACCTCAATCGGCAGGTCTTCGTAATGAGCATCAATCTCATTATTTCCTACTTCATTGATTGTAAAATCTTCTTTATTAATATATAGTCCTAGAGAATCGAACACTTTCTCAAAACCGGATTGTGTATAGAATGTTTTATGTGTTGCGTCCAACAATCCATATTCTGTCCATTCAAGCTTATTGTTAAACAAATTAATTAGTACAGAATTATGCGCCAGGTTAGGAAATGTAATCAGAATTTCCCCTTCTGGGTTTAAAAATCCTTTGACAATCTCTAATGTTTTGACAGGGTTTAAGAGATGCTCTAATACATCAGCAAAAATGATGTAGTCAAAAGTCTTGCCTTCGAAGTGCTTTACCCAAGTATACTCTTCAATATTTCCATAAAAAGAATCATCAGCAAAAGTACTTACATGATCAAATAGTTCCTTATCCAGTTCAACAATAGAAACATTACAGTTTTTGGCCTTCTGCAGATATTCTGTCATTCTGCCATTTCCTGGACCAAACTCTAACACACGACTGTTTTCATTGATATATGCAGCTATCTTGCCAACACTTGTGCTTTCATCTAAATCCATTTCAAAATCATACTTCATTTCATGGTATCCTTCCATTCATGATCTAGTATCACAATGCCCTCGCCTGTGTACTGTCCGCTGATGAACATTTTTAAGTATTTTGTTTTATACTCCAATGGTACTGTGGCATGTTCTTCAAAGAAAGCAATATCAAAATAATATTCGCCTGTCAGAAGAGACATTTTATTGTATTCAATATAAAAAACATTTTCTCCTGGTTCCCAAGGAATTTCAATTTTATCTAACAGAGTATTTAAACCACAGACATAATGATTATCAACAGTCCGAATCGCTACACCACAAACTGGTTTACGGATATCGGCATTTTTAACAGTATAATTAATTTTTACAACTACTTTTTCATCTTGCTGAACGATATCAACTGGCTGTAAGGTTCCATCAAGTAGCTCAGCACTTGTCACTTCAACAATATCAGGTACCGTTTCTTCATTCTTCATTACTTTTTCAGCTTCAATTGTTTTAATTGATTTCTTCTTCAGAAAGTTTTCATAGTTGGAAGTAACTTCCATTGTATCTCCTTCTTCAACTACTTCCCCATTCTTGAGCCAGTACACCCTGTCGCAAAAACGTCTAACAGAGTTAATATCATGCGATACAAATAAAATTGTCTTGCCTGAGTTTTTAATTTCTGTAAATTTATCCATACACTTCAGTTGAAATTCCAAATCCCCAACAGCAAGTGCTTCATCGACAATCAGAATATCCGGATTAACGTTAATTGCCACTGCAAATGCTAAACGGACAAACATCCCACTGGAATAGGTTTTTACCGGCTGATACAAATGATCACCAATATCGGCAAAATTAATAATATCCTGCTCCATCTCACTGATTTCTTCTCTACTAAATCCTAAAACCATCCCATTCAGATAGATATTATCGTATCCTGAATATTCAGGATTAAAACCAGAACCCAGTTCCAGCAAAGCTGATATTTTCCCATCAATTTCTAAAGTGCCAGATGTGGGCGTTAGTACTCCTGTAATGATTTTTAGCATCGTTGATTTACCAGAACCATTTTCTCCGACAAATCCAATCATTTCACCTTTTTTCACATGAACGTTGACATCTTTCAATGCATAAAAAACATCATGATAGCTTCTTCTTCTGGGATCCAAAGCTTCTTTAAATCGGTCAGAAGGTTTTCCGTACATATTATATGTTTTTGTTAGATTATCTATTTGAATTGCATATTCTGACATATCGCTGTCTCCTTAAATTCTTTACTATTATAAAACATCTGAAAAATGAGGTCTTAGTCGTTTAAATACAACTGCTCCAAGCAGCAATAGTACAAGCGTAAAGCCCCAGAAATAAAGAGTCAGTGCCCAATGATCCCAAAACCAACCTTGACTCAAAAATGATTCCCTGTAGCCCTGCACAATGTAATACAATGGATTCAGTTTTAGTAGTTGGATAATTCTAGGGGAAAACTGACTTGGCGACCATAATACTGGCAATGTCCACATGATTGTCTGTAAAAGAACCCCTATCAACTGCATGATATCTGGTAAGAAGGGTTGAATAGATGCAGTCAGCCAGGTAATTCCTGTAAGGAATGCACATAAACAAAATAGGTAGTATACAATTTGAAGTGTCTGCATTGTTGGGAAAAATCCGTGCAGAATACAAATATTTAACGTAATAAAAATAAAGAACAAGTGTGTATATAGATTGGACATCACCTTTGCTGTTGGCAATATTCGAATGTTGAATACAACCTTTTTCACTAAATAATTATAATCTCTAAACACACCAGTAGAAGAGGTTAATGAATCAGAAAAGAAAAACCACGGTACAATACCGGTTACAAGAAAAACAAGGAATGGGTATTTCCCATCTGTTAAACCAGCTTTTAATCCGAATCCAAAAACAAACCAATAAGTTAATACTGTTACCAACGGATTCACAAAAGCCCAAAAAATCCCAAAAAAAGAACCCGCATAACGTGATTTAAAATCATTAAAAGAAAATTGAATCGTCAATTTCTTATTTTGGTAAATATCTCTTATAAAACTTACTAACTCTTTCGTTGCTGTAATCATTTTTTTTCCTTTCTGCATCAAAGATATGTTATTTGTCGATTTACACTTTTATCTCAAAAAGTATTATATGCCATCTGGAGATAAGATGTATGTTGCTTTATAAAAATTTAATACTTATCTTCGAGGTCAACATGTCCATTTTACTGAAAAGAACTCTATAAATCAAGCTTCGACCAAAACTTGAAGTTTTCAGACCATGCGAAAAGAGTTTGAAATAAAATTCAAATTGAATCTATTTCAAACCCTTACTTTTAAGCTTCATTTATTTCTTTTTAGCTAATTAGACTAAAGTGATACTTTGCCTGCATTTATCGCACGAGTAATCCCATTTTTCGCATAAAGATACGCATGAACAGTAAACGAAGAAGCATTTTTATGATTTTGTTTATTTACAGTCACTTTATATGTGCCATTCGCCTGTTTTACAGCTGTATACCATTTTATATCTGATTGATTGCTTTTAGACCATACAGGTACCTGAATTTTATCAACTCCTGATTTTGAATTTGGAGTAACGATGACGTCAAAAGTACCTTTAGAACGATTAATATTAGTTGTGGCAACGGTCAAATCAGGCGTAGAGACAGTAAACGTATCGGTTCCAATTGCCTTCTTCGTTCCATTCTTTAAGTTGACATAAGTATGAACATTATAGACTCCAGCAGTTTTATGTCTGCTTATTGGAATGTTTACTGAATATGAGCCGTCTGACTGTTTTGTGCCAGTGTACCATACTAAATCATCTTGACCGCCAGCCTGGCTCCATGTCGCAAAATAAACGGTTGCCGGCGTACCATACCCGCCCATATTCACTTTTGCTTTTGCAGTATATGAAGTTTCATTGCCGCTGCTGTCTTTAATTTCAGTAGTGCCGGAGACTGGCTCTAATGAAACATTAACTGTCCCTGCAGATACAGCTGCACGAATCCCGTTACCTGCATCTACGTATGCATGAACAGTATATGTGCCATTATTAAATTGATGATTTGCAACATCAGCCACTACTTTGTATGTGTTATCTGACTGCTTTTCAGCTGTGTACCATTTTAAATCCTTTTGTCCAGGCTGGCTCCAAATAGGAACCTGAATTTTACTTATCCCAGATTTAGAGGATGAATTTATGCTAACACTGAATGTCCCTTTAGCAGCATTCTTCGTATCAACAGTTGCAGAAACTCCTGGTGTCGAAACCGTAAATGTTCCTGAAGTAATGTTTTTCATAGAGTTGTTTTTTAAACGCGCATACGTATGGACACTGTATATCCCAGCCGTTTTATGTCTTTTAATATCAAAATTGGCAGTATAGGTACCATCTGCTTGTTTTGCCGCAGTATACCAAACTAAATCATCCTGTCCATTTTGTTGACTCCAAACAGCAAACAAAATTGCTGAGGGGTCTCCATAAGCACCCATGTCAACAGAAGCAGTTCCTTTATAGGTCGTCTCTTTCCCGTCTACATCTGCCACTGTAGTTATCCCATTAAGATTTCCAATCTCACTGACCGTTACTTCACCTAATGACTTAGCCACTCTAATACCATTATTCGTTGTCATATAGACATGAACTTTATAGTTCCCTACATTGTAATTATGATTACTGATTGTCGCACTCAGTTTGTAAGCTCCATCATTCTGCAGCTTCGCTGTATACCATTGAATATCTGATTGATTTGCTTGACTCCAGATAGGCACTTGAATTTCTTTTACACCTGAATTAGAAGACGGTTTTATAGTTACTTCAAATTTCCCCTTAGCAGCTGCCGCTACATCAACACTTGCTTCAAAGGAAGGCGGAGTAACCGAAAACGAATTACTACCAGTATTTATACTCTCAGTAGTCGCAAGCATTTGAACATAGGTATGAACCTGATACTTTCCACTAGTTTTATGTTTGGTAATATCAATATTTGCACTCCAAGTACCATCGTTGTTCAGTTGACCTTCATACCAAATCAAGTCATCTTGACCGCCAGTGTCAGACCAAGCTGGAAAATAGACTCTATAGGGTGTATAACCCCCTGCACTAACAGAAGCAGTCGCTCTAAAAGTTGTTTCTGAGCCATTTGTATCATTAACAGTCGTTTGAGCAGTTACAGGGATACTTGGTTTCCACTGGTTGCCATTATTAGTAAACAAACCAGTATAGTCCGTATTCACATCAAAGGGATGAGAAATACCTGGGAAATAAAAGTTGGATGACCACTGCCATGAAGAAAAATCACTGTTCCAGTTCTGAGATGCAGTTGGCGAATAAGGATATTGAGCTACCCAAATATTTCCTTTTCCAAAAAGACCTGTATTAAATAAACCTCCAGCTGTATCCAGCCAGCTTTGAGAAAGATAATAGGCAACTTTTGAATACCCTGCTGCATTCAATTTATTTTTAAACGCTGTTGTATTTGTATTTAAAGAAGCAATCCGCATAGTCGGTTCTTCAATATCCGAAACCATCACTGTATCCTTAGGTAAATTCAAAGATTGAGCTTTGCTAGCAAAGAAGGCTGCTTCATTCTGAGCACCGCTTGTCGTAGTATAGTGACTGTAATGATAGACAGATACCATCATTCCTGCTGCTTTTGCATTAGCTATTTGAGACTGAGCATACGGGTTAAAATAAGTAGTTCCTTCTGTTAATTTAACCACAACCCCTTTAACACCATAGGTCTTCATCATCTGGTACTGACTAGTTGTAATTGTGCCGTTGTGAGAAGAAATATCAATAAAGCTCAGAACGGGTCTATTCTTTTCACCAGCATAAACTGTATCGATTGTCGCTCGAGCCAGACTTCTTGCTGCTATAGCAAGGTCTGAACGACTACTAGGAGAAGGTTCTGTAAAACCATTTGGATCATTTACTTCCTCTTCAACATCACTTTCACTCATTTCAGCAACAGGAGCTTCCGATAGTTCCATTGAGGATTCAGTCGATGGCTCAGCTTCTTCTGACGACTGAGACTCCTGCACGCTACTTCCTTCATTAAGTGGCGAAGGAAGCTCATCACTCAAAGAATTGTTTTCCTCAGGAATAGTTATTCCCGGTTCAGTATCTTCCGCAAAAGCATATGTCATTGGCAAAGCCGCATTCATAAATAAGGCTAGACAACTAGCTGTAAAAAGTAATTTTTTCTTCATTAATTTAAAACTCCATTTTCTTTTTTTTAACCCGCTATTATTCAAACTTCATCTAAAACTTAAGTAAATTTGCATGTATAGTTTATCATTTTATTTAACAACTATTAAGTAAAAAACTATGTAGACACTTAATAGTAATCAAATAATCTTTTAATTGCAAGATAGATTATAACTTTTTAACTATTCCTTTAGCTTAAACAAGCTCTCAAAAAAATTTGCTCCTCTAATTATTTTAGAGTAAAATTGAAGCTAGTAACTATCAGAAAGTGAGAAAATAATGAATACAAAAGTGAAAAAAATTCTGAATATTTTAGGTAATATTATTACCCTTGTAGCAGTGTTTTTCGTCTTCAGAAAACTATTTACCAGTTCACTGGACTACACCATTTTATTTAAACAACAAAATATTTTCACAATTACAGGCATCACTCTTATTTTAACTATAATTATCATTACTAACTGTTATCCGTGGAAAAAATTGGTGGAAATCTTTTCTGCCAAGAAAATGCCCTGGCGGGATACAATCATGGTTTATACAAAATCTAATTTGCTAAAGTATCTCCCTGGGAATGTATTTCAGTATGTCGGTCGTAATGAGCTGGCAACCAAACGTGAAATACCACATCTAAAAGTAGCTACAGCGACTGTTTTTGATATTTTTATTAACGTTCTGGCAGCAGTTGTTCTATCGTCAATCTATTTTTTCCAGCATGGCTTTTCTTTTCATTTTAATTCACAGACGATACTTTTTATTTGTATCGGATTTATTGCTCTGATTCTTGGTGCTGCAGTGGTTGTCTATGCTTTTCGAGAAAAAGCTCATACTTTTTTTAAAACAATAAAACAATTTATTACTCTTCAAACATTAAAAGGTTTTGTTTCAGCTTTGATTTACTATATATTTACAATGATGATTCAAAGTCTGTTGTTTACAGCTCTACTTGTTTATGTTCTTGATGTCAGCCTAAATCCTCAGTTGTTTCTTCAATTGTTTTCTGCTTATACATTTTCCTGGCTGGTTGGTTTTATTACACCTGGAGCACCGGCAGGCATTGGAATTCGAGAAGCAGTCATGGCTGGAGCCACTGGTGGTCTCATAAATGAGGGAGTAATTACCTTTGCAATGGTGATTTTTAGAGTCTTGACAACTGTTGCTGATGGTCTGGCATTTTTATTGGTCTTAATTTTTAACATGTTAAAAAAAGATGGCCAGCATAAAGAAAGTAGTATTGAAAAATAAAAAACTGGAACATTTCTGGAGTCTACTAGCTCCTAAAATGTTCCAGTTTTTTTGGGGTCTACAACATTTTGTGTTAGTGAAAAATCTGTCAGTATTTTTTGAATGTTCAAAAAAATAAAGGAACAACAAGTGGAAAAAATAAACTCAATTGAAATCACAAAGCATCAGAACGGTTGTTTCCTATGGATAAAAATATTGGAAGTTATTTCTTAAGGTTTCATCTAAACTGGATAGTCAGTTCTGTCTGTACCATCCATTAGTTAAGCGCCTCTTGGCTCAGACAAACATGTCGATGAATTGCTTAGTTATGATTCTATATTACACATCGCTTATGACACCATTCAGTTTTCAAATAGCCCTTTCGTGATGCCCTACGTTTCTTTGAGGAACTCGATACGTTAGATGTCAGGATTCCTACTTGTTTTAAAAAGAAACAGACCTAAAAAAACAAACAAGGAATCACTAATGCTTTTCGTTATTCTTTCTCCAATGGTGTCACAAAAGAGCCAAACAGCAAGAATAAGGGAATCAAGTGTTTTACCCATAGTTATCGCACTTTCTATCATTTTCGTTTGCGTACTTATAATATTCAAAATCTTATTTTTCGCAGCATGAAGAAGAGCTTGAAACAAAATCAGAGTTTCTCTGTTTTTTGTTTCAAGCTCTTCAATGTCATTCAGTTTTTGTTCTAACAACACAAGTTGAAATAGAACCTTTTTGGTTTAGTTTTGATTATTTAATCTTAACTTTTTTTCCCACCACTTCATTGATACCCATAGCAAAATGAACACAACTGCCGTACCAATAGCAATTTTAGTAAACAGCAACTTATATTTCGGTTCATACTTAAATTCAACACTATGATTACCTGCCGGCACCTTAACTGCTCTCAAAAGGTAATTCCCACTATAAACAGCTTCCTTTTCCCCATCAACATAAACAGTCCAGTTGTTATCATTATACTCATTTAAAAGAACCACTCGTTGTTCTTCAAAATTAGTTTTGAAGGTAACTGTGCCATTTTTAAGATTTTCTATCTCTTCTATACCTTCACTAGATTTGATAGCGGATGTTGAAATTTCATCAACGTCTAGCTTTTCAGCTTCCTTTGCTGTTATAAACATCGTGTTTGGCTGATACTCATCAGACATAGCTTCTAAAATATCATTTTTTGAGTCTTTAACTACAATAGAATTTACTATCTCAAGCTGTTCAGAATATTCCTCAATGTCAGTTGTAAAGAAACCATCTTTACCATAGTAAGTTTCTTCAGCGTTCGTTTGTGCTAGAATTAATGAACCTGAGATTTCTTCATTTCCATAGAAGATTTCGCCATCATATACTTGTTTTTCGGTAGTATAAAAAGCCATTGGCATTTCTTTAGCTAGATTACTGGAAACTCTAAGCACATAATCCTTATCCAAAGAATTATCAATGCTTGGAAACTTAAAGGTGAATGGTGCATTATTTCTTAAGCCTTTAACTTTTGTTGTTGCCTGACTAGCAATACTACCCGAATTTCTATCGATGATTTCAAAAGTTAATGTATCATTTTCTCCAAATTCATAGTCAGAAGTTCCGACTAAAACAGTCATTTGGCTTAATCCTTGCACAGTAGCAGTAAATTCCTGCTCAAAACCATGTCCTTTGTAAACACTCAAAGTTGGAACAAAGCTAATATCTGCATATCTATCATCCAAAGTTGTTAGACTATTTGTAGAAATATACTTAACACCTAAGTATTTAATGAGGTTAATATTATCAATATGTTTTAAACTAATTCTAGTTGGTGAATCATAAGCCGTTTTATCTATAGCTTTGTAATAGTTTATTATTTCTTCATTTGTATAAGCAAAATCATGACCTCTGATATCTCGAATCCCATAAAACACATTTGTGGAAGGAAACAGATTCCAATTACCCAACATCGCAATTTTTTCCTGATTTTTTGTATTTTCCTGCATATATTTAATTGTATCAGTGGGCTCTGGAATCACATCGGCTGATTTATCAATCATCGGCAGATATTCTTTAGTGAATGTTCCCATGTCCCATATGACGAGTAAGGATACAATAGATACCAATATTCCTTTAAGCTTCTTGGATTTTGAAAATAGTGCCGCAGCAATGGCCATACTACTTCCAATTAACACAAGATAAATCCGATAAAATTCAGTTTGTTTTTCTGGGTCAAGCTCTGAAAAAACACCTAGCGTATTCGCAGCAACTAAAAACAGGAAAAAGCCTATTCCAAGGCAAGCAATTAGTCCTAGCTTCTTCTTAACAGATCTCGTTGCATTCCTCATTAAATCATTTAAGTTTAAACCAGTTAGGATTGCTAGCGAAAAATTAAGCAATACAATTACTCGTGGTTTTGCCGACGTATTAATCATTGGTAGTCTTGTAAATACTACATCGAATACTCCGGTAAAAATAAGTAATAGCAAAACAACAGAAGTAACAAACCAGAAAACGGTCGTACGTTTCTCTTTTCTATTAATTAAAGAAAAAGGAAATAGAAGAACTGCTAATATTCCAGTGTACATTGTTCCTTCATTTACATGACCTTCCATTCCTGCAGAACGAATAGTTGGAAAAATCATCGAACGAATATGTTCAAAATTCAAAACTCGTGTTGCTTGATACTTCCTCGAATCAGCATAGCCATTCGAACCTACTGAAGTAAGTAAATCTCCAGTATAAGGAAGGCTAGCCACCGCAGCAACCATAATGGCGATAAAGAAACAGACAAAAATAATCATCATTTTTCTTTTGTCATTTTTAAAATTCTTGATAGTATAAACTAAAACGTATAGCCCCAACAAATATAAAAAGTAAGCAGTGTATGTCGGCATACCAGCTACTAAAGAAAAATAAGTTAATGCTGATAATAAAAACAGATACTTCAATTTCATTGTTTTAAAGAACTTCTCCGTCAATAAAAACATGAAAGGTGCCAATATTGCTACACTTGTGTGAGGCCATCCGTGCCAATATACTAAAATAGAAGAGAAAGTGAAAATTATCCCCGCTATAAAAGAACTGCTTTTATTTGCTCCGTATTCTCTGACTAGTAAATACATTCCAATAAAACCTATAAGAAATTTGGATAAAGAAAACAAAAATATTCCAATATCCAACGGCAGCAGGAATAAATAATGCAGTGGAAACAGAAAGAACCACATGCTTTGCGGGACTCCTATCCCTGCTTGGGGATTCCAAAAGGTGAATGTAAAATCATGAATATAGTTAAAAAAAACAGTATAGTTTTGATCAACCACGTCTGAGAGCAACGGACCATCAATAGCCACATTCTGTGAACTGAACGGTGGAAAAGCGTACATTATATTTGTGAAAGATAGTTTAAAATCATCAAATACAATGCTAGAAAATACCAATAAAAATACAAGTATCAACCCTACATATATCCAAATATTACTTTTAATCTTATGAAGAAATTTTTGCTCTCTCATAGTTAGTATTTCTTTCCCCCGCTAATTATTTTTTTTCTTCTCTTTCTGATGAATCATAATCTAATTTTCTAACTCTATATTGAATATCTTCCAAAAGTTTTCTGTTTGCAGAAATTAGATCCGCCTGCAAGCCAATAACAAATGTTTGAAAACCAATTAAAAGCAGCGTACTTGCTAGAATCAATGACTGAACATGACCATTACCAGCACCTTGAAGGAAAAATATCAGGAAACGAATACCTAAAACAGCCCCAACAGTAAACATGACTCCACCTAAAACAGTAAAGAACATCAATGGCTTATACATCATAAAAGCTCTTAAAATAGTTAACATAGATTTTTTTACATAGCCAAACATACTGCTAAATAACCTTGAAGGTCTAAGCTCACCATTTGTTCGAATTGGTACTGAGGTCATTGCAATTTTATTTCTACCGGCTTGAACGATAGTCTCTAATGTATAAGTATACTCATTAGCTACATTCATTTTCATAGCAGCGACTCGACTATAAGCTCTAAATCCGCTTGGAGCATCAGGGATATCAGATTTCGAAGCTTTTCTAACTACCCAGCTTCCCAATTTTTGTAGTCTCTTTTTTAGAGGTGAGAAGTGCTCTGTTTGAGCAATGGGACGCTCTCCAATCACAATATCTGTTTCACCATTAAGAATCGGGCGCACTAGCTTTTCAATGTCTGCTCCGTTATATTGATTATCGGCATCCGTATTAACGATGATATCTGCTCCATTACGCAGACAAGCATCCAGCCCTGCCATGAACCCCTTAGCAAGTCCTTTATTTCGTTTAAAGTTGACAACGTAGTCAACGCCCCAGTTTTTTGCAACTTCTACAGTATTATCCTGGCTGCCGTCATTAATAATCAAGACTTCAATCTTATCAATACCATCGATTTGTTTTGGTAAATCATTCAACGCAATTTCAAGTGTTTCTGCTTCATTATAACAGGGAATTTGAATAATTAATTTCATTTGTTTCATCCTTTTGTAAAGTTATTTTCAAAAAATACAGATACCCAATATCCATACTTCTAAATGTACTAAGAGTTATAAAAATAAGTGAGCATCATCTGAAATAGCGGCATAGAAACGAGTATAATCATTACGCAAACCACTCTTTCTAGAAAAGCTTTATCGAATGGTGAGCGAACCCCTTTGTTTCTAAATGCAAGCAAAACAGGAAAGAGAATCGCTAACAAGTATCTTCCTTGAAATCCTTGGACAGCATTTTGACCTACTGGAGTAAAACTAACATATAGGGCTGTCAATGATAAGCCTAAAGCACCAAAACTTCCAACATAAAGAATTGATTTATCAATTCTACTAAGTCCATCAAACTCATTAACAGGGTAGTTTGGCAAATCAAACCAAGACAAGAATAGCGTTGTTCCTGTCGTCAATAAGACAACCAGCGGTGTAGCATTCCCTAGATAAGCAAAGAAAGAGAACATATTTTGAATGTAGTGTATTGAGTTATCTGCTAAAAAGGTAAACAGCATTTGCAGATAGCCAATCGGATTTTTTAGGATTCCCAGTACTTGAAGCTTACTGTCAACCCCGTCCTTAGGCCACTGGACAATGCCTAGCTTTTGGGCATATAAATAGGTGCCTATAGCAACAACTGCCGTCACAATGACAACCGCACCATAATAGATTCGGCGTTTTGATTTATCTGAAAATTGATTTTTGCCCAGTAAAAACATAAACAAGAACATTGGCGCATAGGAAACTTTTGCAAAAGTAATACATGTATACAAGACAAACAAAAGTACAATGTCCTTAGCTGATGCTTTCTTTTTATTAACAAGAAGATCCAATGTATAAGCTAACGCCAGCAAAATACAGCCGGTTGCCAGAAAATCACAGGATAGCGAAGCCGCCAAAAAAATATTTATTGGCAACATTGCAAAAAACGCCATTAAATTTTTACAAACAGGTGTCTTCTTAACTGCCAGATAAGCTAAAAGTGCATATAATAAAACATTCATCATTCGCCCAAAAATCAAATAATATAGAATAGGCAGCTTGAAAATCATTGCAATTTTCATGCCTACACCACTGGGAATATAGGGAACAAATAAATTGATAATTGCGGTTGAATTATAAGCTTTCTTTTCTTTTTTCTCAGCAGATACATCAGAAAGATGCTGCTTAACGACAAGAAAATCATCATAGGACTGATATTCCAAATTAGCAGTGTAATCAAGTTTTTCTAACCCCACCGGATACTCTCGTTCTACACCATTTTTAGGAAATACATGTCCTTCTGCAAGGTCATAGGATTTAATAAAATGAGCAAACTCATCCCATGTATGATGGGGAGGAACTAATACAGAACAAAGTAAACCAAACGAAACAATCACTATTGGAGTAAAAATTTCCATTTTTATTTCAAGTTTCCTAAAGAAAATAATCAAAAGTATTAATAAACTAAACATAAAAATAATCAAGAATCTAACTTTATTAAATTGGAAATAGTTTGCGACTCTATAATTATCTATTTTAATTGCAGAATCCTTCATGTTCGAAAAACTCATAAATATTTCGTTTGTTTCTTGATTAAGAACAATTGTTTTTTCCTTAATCCCAAAATAATTATTATACACACTATTATATTTTCTTAAGAGATCCTTACCATTCACTTGTACTTCATATTTGGGAGGATTTTGGTAATCACCAACTGTTACTAAGCCAATATCATACTTAAAATTTTTAATGAATTTCTTATCAAACTTCAAGGTAATATTTGCATTATTTTGCTCAGCTGTTAAGTTCCCTTGTTCATCCTTCTTAAAACCAGCCGTCTTTATTTCTGTAATTTTCAAATCAACGTTTTCAGCCGTAATATTTTTAAAATTAAACCCAAGTGCTTCAATTAGTACCGCAGCTACAAGCGCAGTCAGCACTATTAACCCAATTAGAAGCTTTTTGTTGTATTTAACTGCATGCCGCTTTCCCATTTACGTTTCCCATCCTTACCTTACAGTTTAAATTTTCATTAATATAATTCCAATGATAATGACCCCTGTTCCAACTAGCTCTTTGATTCCGATTGCTTCATTTAAAATAAAATGAGAACCGACTAAAATAGCAATATTTATACAGGCGATTGACAACGGATAGATGTATGAAAGTTCTGATTTATTTACTATTACCAACCAGAGTAAAAAACTGGCTAGATAGCAAAAGATACCCGCAAGTACAATCCATGACATGGAAAATGAAAATAGCTGCTGTTGAAAAACAACATTCAAATCTTTAGAACCCAGTTTAAATAAGATGAGACCTAAAGAAGATAAAACAACATAAATAAAAAATAAAATCATTATTTCTTCTCCTTACTATTCTGTGATTTCAAAATGGACATTTCCTGAACTAGATTTTTGATTTTTTCTTCCTGATTGGACAATAAAATACTTTGAAATATTGCTGAAATCAACAAGAATAGAATCGCACAAAAATAAAGGAAATTAGAGGTTGTCTCAAATCCAAAAAATGAGCTCAAACTCTCAGCAAGTCTGGGTACTATACCAAATAGCAGGAGAGCAACTCCTAAAACAAGGAGACTAGCTGCTCTTTTTAAGCTCAACTTATTACGATTAATTGAACGAATGACAAAAATGAAAAATAAGATTCCCACAATCATCATTTCTATTCTAAATAATGTTGTCAAATCAATCGCCCTCCTTCATAAAGGCTGAGATTAGTATAGCAGTGCCAACCTCTACCATATACTTTACAGATTTAAATGAATGGATGGACGATTTTCCACCTGCACGTTCCATCATATTAACTGGACATTCCTTTATCCTGGCTTTCCTCTTCAACAAATGAACAATTGTTTCCGGTTCTGGATATTCAGTTGGATAGCGGGTGCAGAAAAAATGAATGATTTCTTTGTTTGCTGCCCTATACCCCGAAGTCACATCATAAATCCTTTTGCCTGTTACAAGTTTGATTAGAAAAGAGATAATTTTTATCCCAGCTCGACGCATTGAAGTCGTTTGAAATTCTGAAGATGAGCCGTCAATAAAACGAGAGCCCACACAAAAATCATATTCTCCATCAATTATTGGCTTAACAATAGCATCTAAGCTATTAATATCATGCTGTCCATCTCCATCAAATTGGACAGCAATATCATAATTGTACTGAAAAGCATATTTATATCCAGTTTGAACAGCTCCGCCAATACCTAAATTCTGAATCAAATGAACGGCATTCAACTGATGTTCTTCAATGATTTCTTTTGTTCTATCCTTAGAGCCGTCATTTATTACAACATAATCCAGCGAATAATGCTCCTGCCGTTCTTCCAACTGCTTTTGATATGCCCATACCATATTAACAGTATTAAGAATATTGGCCTCTTCATTATATGCCGGAATAATTAACAGTACCCTACACATAGCAAACCCTCTCTCGCCAAACTTTTAATGCCATTTATTTTTCCCATCAACTAGAACTTTCCTGAAAATCTTAAGCACTAGTTAAAACCCTGAACCTTATTTACTTTTATTATTCAATTCCAGCCAGCATTTGTTCCAAAGCTTCCTGCCAAGTTGGAATCACAAATCCCAATGCTTCAGTCTTACTTAAATCCATCACAGAATATTGCGGACGTGTAGCCTTTTGTGGGAACTGACTAGAATCTACTGGTAATACTTCAACTTTAGTATCCTTCAAAATTTCTTTAGCAAATTCATACCAGCTACAGCTGTTCTCATTAGACAAATGGTAAATTCCATAGTTAGCTTGCTTTTCAATAATAAATACCATAAACTCTGCTAATGTTCTTGTCCAAGTTGGACGGCCAAACTGATCATTCACTATAGTCAGCTGATTTCTTGTTTCTGCTAGCTTCTGCATCGTAAAAACAAAATTATGTCCATATTTTCCAAATACCCACGATGTTCGGATAATGTAATACTTACTCATTGTTTTTTGAACAATTTGCTCTCCCAAGAGTTTTGTACGCCCATATTCATTTTGTGGATTCGTTTGGTCATCCGTATGATAGACACCATCTTTTTTTGTACCGTCAAATACGTAATCAGTACTAATGTAAATCAATGTAGCCCCAACTTCTTCTGCTGCTTCAGCAACATTTTTTGTTCCGTCGACATTAATTTTTTCATCTAATTCTTTGCCTTCATCTTCAGCTTTATCAACAGCAGTATAAGCCGCACAGTGATAAATAACTGTTGGCTTAAGTTTAGAAATATATGCTCTGGTTGCTTCTACGTTTGTAATATCCATTTCTCCCGCATCTGTGGAAACATATGTCATTCCTTGTTCGTCTAGTAAATGACGTAATTCTGTGCCCAGCTGACCATTCCCGCCTGTAAGTAAGATCATAATTAGTTTCGCCTCTTTCATTGTTCGTTTTATCCGTTGTTCTTTCAAACTACCAACCTATGGACTTCTTAAAACTTTATACATGTTCATGTAGCAATATACTGATAAAATACGTTTTATTTAAAAAAAGAGGTAGAGACAGAAGCAAGCGTAGCTCCTTCTGTCTCACCATCTAATAATCAGCTCACTTGAAGGAGTAAGCAAGTCAAAAAGCTTAATCTAGTATCTATCTAACTATTATCAACAAATGAAACAATGATTGTTGCTTATTAATCATTGTCCATTTTTGGCATAATTAGCTTCTACAGCATCTTTTTCTGCTTTCCACCAAGCTTCATTTTCAGTGTACCATTTAATCGTATCGGCTAAGCCGTCACGAAAGTTAGTAAATTCAGGCTGCCAGCCTAATTCTTCACGTAATTTTGTTGAATCGATTGCGTAACGTAAGTCATGACCAGCCCGGTCATTTACATGCTCATAAGCATCTTTCGGCTGTCCCATCAACTCTAAAATCAGTTCAACAACTGTTTTGTTGTCTTCTTCACCATCGGCGCCAATTAGATAAGTTTCGCCAATACGACCCTTTGTCAAAATTGTCCAGACAGCAGAAGAATGATCATTTGTATGAATCCAGTCACGTACATTCTTTCCTGCCCCATATAGCTTAGGTCTAATTCCACTCAGTACATTTGTAATCTGACGAGGAATAAACTTCTCAATATGCTGATAAGGTCCATAGTTATTTGAACAGTTGGAAATTGTTGCCTGCAGTCCAAATGAGCGTCCCCAAGCTTTTACCAGCAAATCTGACCCAGCTTTAGTAGAAGAATATGGGCTTGAGGGATTATATGGTGTTTCATCCGTAAATTTCTCTCCTGGACCTTCTCCGTGCTCCGGCAAATCCTCACGCAGAGGTAAATCACCATAAACTTCATCAGTTGATACATGATGATAACGAACATCGTACTTACGACACGCTTCAATCAATGTGTATGTACCAATGATGTTCGTTTGAACGAAAGGAAACGGGTCATTTAAAGAATTATCGTTGTGTGATTCTGCAGCGTAATGAACCACTGCATCAGTCTCTTTTACCAACTTATCAACCAACTCGGCATCCGCGATGTCTCCGACCACCAGCTCTACACGGTCGGCAGGCAATCCAGCAAGATTCTCTTTGTTTCCAGCATAAGTTAGTTTATCTAATACTGTTACATGAACCTCCGGATGGTTATTCACCACATAGTGAACAAAGTTTGAGCCAATGAAACCAGCTCCTCCAGTAACAATGATGTTTTTCATCTACAAGATCTCTCCTAAACAGTTTTTAGATTTCACCATATACAAATGGATTTTCTGCTTCAAATTCTTTCAATGTAGGATGCTTTTGATCCTTTTCAGAAGTAATTGCCTTTGTAATATCAATTGGCCAGTCAATTCCTAGTTCGGAATCATCAAAAGCAATGCCTCCGTCTGCTTCGGCACTATAATAGTTATCACACTTATACATAAAATTGACATTCGGTGTCAGTGTAACAAATCCATGGGCATAGCCTCTAGGAACTAACAGCTGGCGATGATTATGTTCAGATAAAATATATCCTTCCCATTGACCATATGTTGGACTGCCTTTGCGAATATCCACAATCACATCCAACACAGCCCCAGTAACCACTCGAATCAGTTTCGTCTGAGCTGCCTCGCCTTTTTGAAAATGTAGTCCTCTCAACACGCCAGCTTCACTAGAAAGAGAATGGTTATCTTGAACGAAATCAAAATTCAATCCATGCTCAGAAAATTTTTCTTTTGAGTAGCTTTCAGTAAAAAAGCCACGGTGATCGCCAAAAACATCCATTTCAATAATTTTGACATCTTTAAGTTTTGTTTCGATGACTTTCATTCGTTTTGCCTCCTGTTATCCTTCAGCCAGTCTTAGCAGATATTGACCATAACCGTTTTTCTTCAGCGGCTGTGCTAATTCTACCAGTTGCTCTTTTGAAATATAGCCCATGCGATAGGCAATTTCTTCCAGACAGGCAACCTTCAGATTTTGACGTTTTTCAATTGTTTCAATAAAAGTAGATGCCTCAAGCAGTGATTCATGAGTTCCTGTATCCAGCCAGGCAAACCCACGACCCATTACCTCTACAGACAATTTATTTTTTTCTAGATAAACTTTATTCACATCTGTAATTTCCAACTCGCCGCGCTCTGAAGGCTTAATGTTTTTAGCGATTTCAATAACTTCGTTATCGTAGAAATACAAACCAGTAACTGCATAATTTGATTTTGGCTGCTCAGGCTTTTCTTCAATAGATAATGCCTGCATATCCCCATCAAATTCGACTACTCCGAAACGCTCAGGATCATTCACATGATAGCCGAAAACTGTTGCACCGCTTTCCTTAGAAGCCGCTCTTTGCAGCATCTTAGAAAGTCCTCCGCCATAATAAATATTATCTCCTAATACGAGACAAACACTGTCGTTTCCAATAAATGATTCGCCAATAATAAATGCTTGAGCCAAACCATCCGGGCTTTCTTGAACAGCATATTCAATATGGATGCCCAAATCAGATCCATCACCAAACAGACTCTCAAACCTTGGTGTATCATCTGGTGTTGAGATAATCAGTATTTCTTTAATCCCTGCTAACATCAATGTAGACATTGGGTAATAAATCATTGGTTTGTCATAAACCGGCATCAATTGTTTAGATGTTGCTTTTGTCAGCGGATATAATCTTGTTCCGCTTCCGCCAGCTAAGATAATTCCTTTCATGGGAAAACTCCTTCATATTTAAAATTTCATTTATTGCATACCATCGTCCATTATCTCATTATCCGAAGGACTTGTCATGTATTTTCCTAACATTTTACAAAATTGTAAAATAATTCTCATCTTTTCAATAGTAGACGTTTAATCAATGCCCATGCAAGCTGTATGCGCCAGCGTAATTTTTGAATACCACTGGAACTGGTGGCTATTTCACTGGCATTCGCTTCATGTCTTCTATAATAGGTAAGTTCTTTATCTAGAAAGGCACTCTTACCATGATAGTCGCTGATTAATCCCAGCCACATATCATGCATTGGAACAGTTGGCGGAATTGGCAATGCAATATTTTTCAAGCTTTTGCGGAAACACATCCCAGCACCAATATATCCGCTTTTCCAAAGATTAGATAAAAAACCAGTTTTTACCTTTCGGTAATCAAAATAGGATAAAAGAATCGGTTTCAGCGTTTCATCAACCACAATCAAATCGCTGACTACCAGTTCCTTCTCCGGATGAGCAGAAAAAAATGCTAATGTTTCTTTTACTTTATTTGGCAGCCAGACATCATCCTGATCAGATAAAAAAATGAAGTCCCCTCGACTTTCGCTAATTGCAAAATTATAATTAGCAATCACGCCATTACCTGGTCCGTTTCTCCACTTAATCCGCAGATCTTCTGCAGCAAACTGCAGAACAATTTCCTGCGTATGATCAGAAGAACCATCGTCAGAAATAATCACTTCATCCTCAGCATTGAGCTGAGGCAGGATACTCTTCAACTGTTCTGCAATATATTTTTCTCCATTATAAGCTGCAATACATACAGAAATCATGTTTTACTCCTTACCAATCTACGGTATTCCGCCCAAGTCCGCCGCCAGATTTTACGATTTTTTACCGTTAGAAACTGTTTAAGAATCCTCTTCAGCAAATGTTTCTTATGAAGGTCAAGCTTTGCTGTATCATACTTCGTATAAAAAAGTGTTTCTGCTGTCACAATTGATTCGTAGCGCGCTAAGCTGACTTGGCGATAATCTAAAACAGATAAATTATGCTGAAGCTTGAGAGGAAGAACATAAACCGCAGCTTTCTCCTTATTCAGCTTCCAAAATACCCAATGGTCTAGAAAATCCAAAGGAAATTCCTCATTAAACTTAGAAATTGCTGTTCGACCTTTTTTAGTAAGTACTGAGCCAGAATTGATTGCCATCACCGAATCTTTCGCAACGCCAACTTCTGGATACGAACGCTCTCTGCTGATGTACTGATTACTAAAAACTGGTGAGATTTCCACTTGACCGGAGTACACATTAGGAACCAAAGCCCCCATCTTCGTTGTGTCAGCGGCAGAAAACTTCATTATATATTCAATATCTGAAACTGTTATTGCTGTATCCTGGTCTAAAAGCAGCAGCAAATCACTGTTAGCTTCATTACAAAAATCCAAAGCGGCATTATACGCTTTCGCCAGTCCCGGGTTGTCAGCATCATGTATGTAATGAACATTACTCAAGTCGAGCAGGTCATCTGTTTGCGGTACAGGACTATTATCATAAATGTAGAGAGAGAATTTTTCCAAATTCACAGCACCATAAAGAAACGTTTCATAACTTGGACAGTCAGAAAGCTTTTTTTTGTAAAGAACAATTACAGCGAGTAGTTGTTGGTCCATCAGAAAAACCTCCAGCCCCATTTATTAAAAAATTTACCCATCGACTGCATAAAAATTTTGAATAAGGCTCTGCTTCTATGAGCTCCTTTTTCATATAAGTGCACCACAGTTTCCAACGGCGTATACAAAATTTTATAGCCTTTTTGACCAAAACGAAGGCACAAATCATTATCTTCAAAATACATGAAAAAACGTTCATCAAAGCCTTGTATCTCCCTATATTTCTCCACATCAATAACCATAAAACAGCCGGAGCCCATTTTTATAAATGAGGTTCTGTCATCTGGAAGGTCACGGCATTCGTAAAAGCTTAGCCGTTTATCAAACAGCTTCTTCACAAAATTAAAGGGGATAAACCGAAGCATATAGTCAAAAACATCCAGCTTCTGTCTCACCAGATACTGTGTCGTTCCATCTTCATTCAATACTTTAGGACAGACCGCCGCAAGTTGGCTATCCTCTTGAATTCTTTCAATTAGCTTATCCAGAACAGCCTTTTTCACTAGAACATCTGGATTAAAAATTATTCCGTATTTTGTGTCAACGAGCTGAAAAATCCGATTATGGCCAAAACCAAAGCCTTTATTTTCATCACAGGAATGGATAGTGATGAACGGCTCATAGTCCTTTAGCCGAGACAAGTAGGTTTCTTCTGAAGCATTGTCAAAAATATGTATTTCATAGCTGGAGTCTTCACCGAGCTCCCTTTTTAAATCATTTAAAACATCAAATATATGTCTGCTGTTATGTGTCACAATCGAAAGTGTAATTTTTTTTGTCATTGTTCTGATAAACCCCTTAATATTCACCTTACAGTTTTAGTTAACAAGATGATTCCCTAAATTGGCAACATTTGCCAATAAAGCTTTTTTATATAAAAAAGGGGCTTGGGACAATAGTATGTCTCCATCCCCTAAAATCAAATAAAAAGTATTTCAAAATTGTCGCTTCAGAAGCAAATCGAATACTGCCAAGAATAAGAAAAGCTCTGGATAGATATCAATCAACAGCTGCTCGATTCCTTGCACCGTTCCTTGACTCCTTGACATTTTCCGGTTAGTCCGCCTTATCTTTCAAGTCAAAACACTTCTGTCACAACTACTATTTTATCTTGTAAAGTATACCATAGGCAGTAACATTTCCAAAATCACCGTTTCTTCTTTTTAGAATGCTTGCCTGCATGCTTATCCAACTGCTCCTGCCGGAACTCTTTGTTGCCAAATACTCGCAAAATATACATCAGCGGCTGATGATTTTCACCAACCAGACCTATCAATTCAATGAACAGCTCCAAGCCGATTAAGCTAAAGACAATCAATAAAATTGAAGCTACCTGACTGGCATAGCTAAACAACAACGCTACAAATGAGAAAACCAGTGCTAAACCATAGATTGTCATTACAGCTCCCTTATGTGTAAAGCCAAGAGAAAGCAAACGGTGATGGAGATGCATTTTATCAGCAGATGAAATCGGACGCTTATTCATCAGCCGGCGAATAATGGCATAGACTGTATCCGTAACTGGTACGCCTAGAATAATTAATGGTGTAATCATTGAAATAAAGGTAGCATTTTTCAAGCCCTGCAGCGACATTACCGCAATCATAAAGCCTAGAAACAAGGCACCTGTATCTCCCAGAAAAATTTTAGCTGGATAAAAATTATAAGGAAAAAAGCCCGCTATACTTGCAACTAAAATAAAAATAACGATTGGTACGTAGATAGTATTGGCATGCAGAAAAAAATAACCAACTAGCCCTATTGTCGTCAAGCTAATCATTGAAACCCCTGAAGCTAATCCATCTAGACCGTCAATAAGATTAATAGCATTGGTAATCGCTACAATCCAAAGTACGGTAAGCGGCAGACTAAACCAGCGAAGATCAATCTGATCAAGAAAAGGCAAAGTAACATAATCAATTCTTATTTCGGCAACAAAATAAATCACTAAGGAAGCAAGTAAAATTCCTAAAGTTTTCTTTGAAGGCGACAATTCAAAAATGTCATCAATCAGCCCAGTTAGTACTACAATACCGGCGGCTAATAGGATGGGTAGAATATATTGCTGAGGAATAACCGACTGAAACAAAAACAGACAGGCAAAACTAAATGAAAAATAAATAGCCAGTCCGCCAGCAGTCGGCATATTTTTTTCGTTTATACGACGTTCGCCTGGTGCATCATACGCACCAATCCGAAAAGCCAGAAGCTTAACAACTGGTGTAATAATCAATGAAATCATGAATGTTAGTAAAAGACGAAGCATAATCTCATATATAAACATAGACATAAAAAGCCCTACTTTCTTAAGGTTCATCGTATATTATACAGAATAAGCCTTGTTTTACAAGACATGTAGAAAAAAACAACACTGTATAAAGTAAAAGCGGTCATTTGTTCCTCGGTACTAAACGATTTCAATCATTTCTTAAATTTTTTCTTTACGGAGCTGAATAACTGCTTTATCATGCCGTCACGGTCCTCTATCTCGCCATGAGATAAATAATCCTCTACAACTGCATTCACAATTCCGCCTAATACGATGATTGTCGCTGCAAAATTCAGCCACAACATCAAAACAATAAAGCTTCCAATAATCTGATAGCCGGAAACTCTTGAACTAAAATAAGTAATATAAATGCCGAAAACCTGCGATAATAATAGCCAGCCAATTGTAGCAAAAACAGCTCCCGGAAGTACGGAGCGGCTTTTAAGCTTGACATTAGGAACAACGAGATAAATTAAACTTAATACTAAGAACAAGCCCAACGCTGTAACCGGCCATTTCAACGCTTCAAACGTATCAAG
The DNA here is from genome assembly GCF_054871795.1 of Enterococcus sp. LJL51. Classification (NCBI taxonomy): domain Bacteria; kingdom Bacillati; phylum Bacillota; class Bacilli; order Lactobacillales; family Enterococcaceae; genus Enterococcus; species Enterococcus sp. LJL51. The sequence continues at coordinate 136,493 of NZ_JBTXLW010000005.1, forward strand.
AAAGTCGGTTGGTATATGAACAAATGGTTCAAGGAACTCTAAAATATTTTGTCCCAATCCCAGGACAACAACAACTCCCACCAATGAAACAAGAAATAATACAATAACTACCAATGAAACCAGCCGCACAATGATAATATTTTTCCTAGGCTCCACACCAAACGCTTTGTTCATCGCGGTTTGCAGTGCATTAATACTTTGACTGGCACTCCAAAGAGTTGCTAGAGCAGAAATTGAGAGGAGCCCGCCGGAGCTTTGTGTCAGCAAAGATTTGATTGCCGGCTTTAAATCATTAAAAATTGTTTCAGGAATAATCTCCGCTACGTATGGAAGTACAGTATTAGGATCAATACGCAAATACGGCAAAAGGTTGCCAATAGTAATTAGCAGTGGAAACAGCGAGAGCAGCAGATAGTAGGCAACCACAACAGACGTATTTCCTATCTCAGAGCTGACCATCCGTTCCTGTGTTGTGTGAATAAAACGGTTGAGCTTTTGATTACTTTTCAGCTTATCCATCCACTTCATAAGTGCTCCCCTTTCTCATCCTATCTGTCAATTACTACTTTCCCTGAAAAATGATATGCTACCATCAAAATCTGCAGAGCTGCTGTCCATTCACAGCGACTCTGCAGATTTATTTTAATAGGTTAGTTCTTCCCCTTGGGAAGTTAAAATTTTAGGCCCTTCCTTTGTAATAGCCAGTGTATGCTCAAACTGACAGCTCAGTCCGCCATCCTGAGTATAGGCAGTCCAGCCATTTGGATCCATTTTCATTCGCCAGGTTCCAGTATTGACCATTGGCTCAATAGTAATAACCATGCCTTCTTTTAGCCGCAGTCCTTTTCCTGCTTCACCATAATGGGGAACTGAAGGACTTTCATGAATTGTCGGTCCTATTCCATGTCCCACAAAATCACGGACAACTGCTAAATTCTCCCCTTCGACATAGGTTTGAATAGCATGGCCGATATCTCCGATTCTGTTGCCAACTTTCGCCTGCTCAATTCCTATATATAAAGCTTTTTTAGTTACCTCCATCAAGTGCTCGATTTCCGGTGTTGACTCGCCAACAACATAGCTCCAGCAGGAATCAGACATTGCTCCCTTCAAGTCGATGCACATATCCACTTTTATTAAATCCCCGTCTTTTAATACTTTTTTTCGAGGAAAACCGTGACAAATCTCATCATTGATGCTGCAGCAGGTTGCGTACTTATATCCTTCATAACCAATTTGTGCAGCAACTCCGCCGTGGCTTTCAATGAAGTCTCTAACAAAGACTTCAATATCCCAACTGGAAATCCCAGGTTTAATAAAATCTCGTAAATGACGGTGAACATCCGCAAGTAATTCTCCGGATTCGTTCATCATTTCAATTTCTCTTGCTGATTTTAATGTTATCATTTTATTTCATCGTCTCCTAAAAATTTTTCTCACCTCTCTATTTTATCACAGATAAAAAATTCCTCCTACTTTAAAATCTATCCAAATTCTATCGCTTTTATGTTAAAATACTTAATTGGAGGGGATTAGCCTTGTATTTTATTTTGATTATTTCTTTTTTTATTGCAGCATTAATTACTTATTTGTTTCAACTACTTTTATTCCAGTTTGAAACAAGAATTAAACTACTTTTAAATTCGCTAGATACCAGCTTATTTATTTGGCTTGTCACATTATTTTCTTATACAAATGTCTTAGGACATTCCATTGCGTTCGAACAACCGGTGGATAGATTGACCTATTTCTTAACACTTTTCACTACAACCATCGTAGTGTTATTACTGAAAGGCTATTACAAGGTGAAAAGAAAGCAGACTGAACAACCAAATACTAAAAGTAGATTTTTAATAAAGGATTACTTCTTTCTTTTTATTTACGCTTTGATTATTTTCTTTTCCACACTACTATATTCAAGCAGTGTGTGGTTGATTAATCTCTTTGGCCCAGTCAGTGTTGAGCAGCTTTTATATAATGTTCAGAATCTATCCGGATCCAGCAACGAGCAGGTTTTCAGCTATATTAATGGACCATTAATGCTAACGATATTTATTACTTATCTATTCATGAAAATTTATGTTTTCTCACCTAGACCGCTTATTAATTTAAAATCCAACAATAAATTTTATACTATTATTAGTAAGTGCCTACCTTTGGTCTTAATTTTACTTGTTCTTTCAAGCTCCATCTTTTTAAGTCTTAATCAGGTAGGAATTGCTCAGGTAAAACTTTATTTTCAGAAATCAAACTTTTTAGAAGTAGAATATGCAGACCCTAATAATGTACAATTACAGTTTCCTGAAAAGAAAAGAAATTTGATTTATATTTTTGTTGAGTCTTTTGAATCAAGCTACACAGACAATCTTTCCGGAGGGACTCAAAAGCACAATCTCTTAGAGGACCTAACCGTGTTACTTGGTGATGACGCTATAAACTTCTCAAATACAGAGGGTATTGGTGGAGCCTTGCAAGTTCCTGGAGCTGAATACACAGCAGCTGGAATTGTTTCTCAAACTTCAGGAATGCCTTTAAAAGTCCCATCAGGATTCGCAAAGCCGTCAAATGTCGTTGGGTTTGATATAGAAAACAATTTCGGTATGGATGAAAACTATACTTCTGGAGAAAGCAGTTATTTGCCAGGGCTTACTTCTATAGGCGATATTCTCCAAAAGAAAGGATACAATCAAACCTTCGTCATGGGCTCTGATGCAACTTTCGGGGGCAGACGATCCTACCTAACACAACACGGTAATTACGATATACTGGATACGATTGAAGCCAAAAATAGAGGCTATATCCCAGAAGACTATAAGGTTTGGTGGGGGTATGAAGACACAAAACTATTTGATTTTTCAAAGACTGAGCTAGCCTCACTATCAAAGCAAGAGGCTCCATTTAATTTGACGTTATTAACAGCAGATACTCATTTCCCGGATGGTTTACTGACAGAAGACACTCCGACTCCATATGACAATCAATATGCCAATGTTATTTCTTATACAAGCAAGCAGATTGCAGATTTCCTTATCTGGTGCCGTCAACAAGACTTTTATGAGAATACAACGATTGTTATCAGCGGCGATCATCTAACAATGGATCAAAAATTCGTTGCTGATTTTCCTAAAAATTATGAGCGAACCATTTTTAATATGTTTGTCAATGCACCAATTACTACAGAAAACTCAAAAAACAGAACATTTACATCTATGGATATGTTCCCAACAACCTTAGCCAGTCTAAACGTTGCCATCCCCGGTGACCGCTTAGGAATAGGAACGAATCTATTTTCTGATCGAATTACGATTGCTGAAACGCACAGCATAGAAACCTTACGGGAAAATTTGACTCAAAAATCTGAATTTTATGAGAAAAACATTTTACAGGAAGCATTACCTGCTAAAAGTTCCAGTAGTACTACAGCTATAGAAGGTGGTTCATCTTCTTCAGCTGCTGAAGAAGCTAAATCTGATTCCCAAGCACAGACATCTGTCGAAACAGAAACGGCAGAAGAAATACCTTCAGTAGCAGATACTGAGGAAGTACGAACCGGTTTAGAGATATCTACTAAAATAGGTCTCCAGCAGCCTATTGCCGGAGTATTACAATAGCAAGCATTTAAAAGAATTTTACAGGCTTAAGGAAGTTCTGTTATAATCTTATCTGTACTATTTTTAAGGAGGAAATGAAATGACACTGGCTAAAATCGTTTATGCAAGTATGACTGGAAATACAGAAGAAATTGCTGACATCGTCGCAGAAGCATTTGAAAATTTAAATATCGAAGTAGAGATTGATGAATGCACGCAAGTTGATGCTGAAGATTTTAAGGATGCTGATATTTGTGTTGTGGCAACTTATACTTACGGTGATGGCGAATTGCCGGATGAAATTGTTGATTTCTATGAAGATTTGCAGGAGGTAGATTTATCTGGAAAAACCTTCGGTGTTTGTGGTTCCGGAGATACATTCTATGAAGAGTTCTGTAAATCTGTTGATGATTTCGAAGCAGTATTTGTAAAAACAGGAGCAAACAAAGGAGCTGACAGTGTAAAGGTTGATCTGGCAGCTGAAGAAGAAGATATTCAAAATCTAGAAGCCTTTGCAAAAACCTTAGCTGAAGCAGCTTCATAATTTAGCCGATTGTTTATAAAAAATGAAGTTCTACATCAAATTTTGTGAGTAGAATCAAAACACCCGAAAATTGTCCTTGAACAATTTTCGGGTGTTAATTTTATTTAATCTTTATTTAAAAATTCTTTTATTGCCTGAGCGTTCGCTGCTTCATCGATCTCAATGACACTTCCGGAAGAAGTATAGTCATTAAAATCCCAGCTACCTTCTACAGGAACAGATAGGCTTTCCAAAGATTTTACTTTACCCAGCAGAAAATCCTTAGCTAAATCAATAATCAAATCAGTCGGTACATTTGTATCAACTTTTCCAACTGCTTCTCCTGCAACCTTAGGCAGCTTAAGAATAGGAACCAAATCCTTCGATTGATCCGCCAAGGCATTCATCACCTGCTGCTGTCGGCGAATCCGTCCAAAATCCCCCTCTTCGTCCATTCTAAATCGGGCATATTGAAGTAAAGTATTTCCGTCCATCTTCTGCTTTCCAGCATATATATCAACACCATCCAAATTAATGTCTTTTTCAGCATTGATTTCTACGCCGTCAGTATATAGCTCATCCACCATTTCACTAAACTGGCTAAAATCGATGACTGCGTAATAATTAATCGGTATACCAAAGCTTTCATTCAGGACTTCTTTTGTCAGCTTCGCCCCGCCATAGGCATAAGCCGCGTTTATTTTATCTAAGCCATAACCGGGAATATTGACAAAACTATCTCTCATAATCGAAATAAGCTTAGGCTGCTTAGTCTGCGTATCGTAATGGGCAATCATTAACGTATCTGAGCGGCCGTCATCTTCATCATCATCTCGGGTGTCAGTACCAATCAGCATAATTGTCAGCTCTTTGTCGCTTTCTTGATTATCTCCGGTAAAATCTTTGTTTTTGGTTACTATAGCTTTAGCTTCAGCTGTTTCTTTGGCACTAAAAAATGTCAATGCAGCATAGCAGCCTACAGCATCTAAGATAAATACAATAAATAGCAAGATGATAATTCCAGTTTTAGCTGTTTTCTTCATCAGTCAAGTCCCTTCCACTGTTGTATACCAGTGTTCATATTCCCATAACACAAAAGCTAGCCCCATTACACAGACTAACTAACCCATTCATTTTTTCAATTGACAATTATTTTTACCAATAATAAATACAGTAATACTATACCCACATCGAAAAGTGAAGTCAACTAAAGATATATTAAGATTTCTTATTTTTTTCACAGGAAAAAGCATTCAAAAAAAATAACATCTATTTTTTTTAAACTCAAAAAGACCTTTAAAAAAGCAACTGTCAACGACTATCAGAACAAGTACAAGAGCAGGGAAATCAGAGAATGTTGATTAACTATTTTCGTTTGATTTCTTTCTTATTTGGATGGTAAGAATTGCGGCGCTTATAAGAATAAACACTAATAATAGCCAACTAAACCAGCTTTGCAGGAAAAAATTTTGAATAATATAAGCGATAAGAGACAGTTTAGTTAGTCCATAAATCATCGCAAAAAACATATAGCTAACAGTTTTTGATAACCCTAATGCGAATAAGCCTGATAAAGCACTAATTAATGGTACCAGCCAGAAAACCTGTTCAAAAGAGAAGCCCGTTCCTGTTGCTGAAGCTAGAGCCATGGCAAAGGATAGCGGATAATACAATAATGCATTTAACGCAATTTCACATAGCAAATAGAGGATAACCTCTGGCCGCTTAAACGTATTTTTCATTGCTGTAGTAGTTATTTTCATAAGGCACCTCAATTACATTCTATCTATTTTTTTTGATTATTCATTCTATGTTTTATGTCTACTAGAGACGATTAAGAGAACTATTATCATTATAACATTTTTCTTTCAAAAAAAAGGAGCTAGCCTGAAAACAGGCCTCTCCTATAGTTTTTGCGTTTACTCGCTTCATCATACTGTCAATAGCTTTTATCAACAGCTGCTATTTTTATTGTTTAAAAATCTGTAAAGCCAGCTTCCAGCTCTTTACTGAATAAATGATGTTTTTCTGCAATAATTTGATCAAAGAACAATGCCTCTGAAACACTAAAGTATGGCGTCACGTAAAATAGTGAAATACCCATGCTGAAAAATGTTAGTACATACCATGGAATAAAAGACAGTGTAAACAGAAAATACTCCATTTTATAGCCTTTCATTAACTCCATACTCAATGCAATTGCTTCCTTCGCTGATAGGCTTTCATCTTTTCTCATCAGATAATTGGTCATGCTATAAGACATCTGCTTCACCAGACCTGGAACAATAAATAGCAGTGACCACAAGAAAGTGTAAAGCCAAACCAGTAAATTCGCAGGAACAGCTCTCCTTCCATTTTCTTTAAAGAACCTGGTAAAGGTCAGCTTTAGACCAAAATCTAAACCTTCGGCATTATCAACAGCTGCCCATTTCATCATAGCTTGATATAAAAGTACGACGAAACCTATTGCTAAACCAAATAGAAAGGCGAATAATCCAATAAGGACAGAACCAGACCGTCTATAACCATAATTATAATCATACAGGTGATTTCTTGCAGTAAGCTGTTCATCGAACCCTTGGACAGGCAGATTCAATGCATGAAGGTTTCGACCTTCTTCTTTTTGGTTCTCTTCTTCATAATAGCTGTCGTCATCAAAAGCATCATACCAGCCATCGTCATAGCCATCATCGTAACCATCGTTATAGCCGTCCATATAACTGTTTCCCGAAGCTCCGTCATAGCTGTCGTCATCATCCCAAAGATCATAGTCATAATAATCATCATACTCATATTGATAATCATACATATCATATGAAGTGCTGGATGTAGCAGCCATCATTATAAAAATATATCCCGCCACTGCTATAAACGGAATCACCAGCAACGTGCTCCAACGACCATAATTTCGATGCAGCAGCCGCTGCGCCTGTTTCTTTATTTCACTTCTAAGCATCTTGTTTTCTCCTTTTTTAACCCATTATCCACCTTTTACCTGAATCTGTTACTAAGTAAGTAGTTTTACTATATCGAAAATCTGTACTTTGTACAATAGAAAGACTGAAATTTTCCCTACAATTTATGTAGAAAAATATAATAGCTGCTGGCACTCTTCTATAGATTTTCTACAGATATACGCTGTTCTTTATTCTCCTGTTTAAGAATTGCCTGATTAATGCGATCCGCCCAACCCATATTTGCTTCTTCGGGAATTACAAACAACGCCTCCTTGTAATTCCAGCCCTTCCTAACCACCTGACAGCCTTCTGTCAGCCATTCTCCTAACTGAATGATTTCATCAAACAAGTCTACCGCATAGTGATTGAAGGCCTGCAAACGATTCAGCTTTCCATTCAATTCACTTTTTATTTCACCATACATTCCTAAAAGTGTAGTGTTTTCACTAATAAAAAAGGCTTTGTTTAGAGGCTCAAGAGTAGAATCAGCTACTTCCTTGAGCAAGCGTCGAATTTTTTCTATTTGATTTTCCCAATAGCTAATCTGCTCTGATAACTCGGCAGCATTCAAACTGCAGTAGTCGACCGTTGACAAATATTTTTTTATAAACTGATTGTTTACCTCAATAACTATCTCCGAAAGTAATTTTCCTCCTCTTATCAAGGGCAGCAAAACCGTTTCAAAATACTGTTTTGCTGAGTCGTATGCTTTTGAGCGACTTGATGTTTCCAAGATAAATTTTTGAAACTGATTAGCTAGTTGTTCATAGATAGTCTGTTGCTCCTGACACAGCCTATTCATCCCCTCTACCTGAGATAACGCCTGAGGTAAATCAATATAGATATTCATTATTAGTCTCTCTTTCTTCCATAAACAATCTTTCCACACTATTTTTAGATCGACCTATTAGCTGCAGCCACTCATAAAAAATGGATCCCCATAAACAGCTGCCTTGATTTACTTTTTAGTCTTTGCTATATCGCTTATTCCAATCCTCATGTACTTAATTCTAATAGGGCCAATCCGCTTTATTTTATAGTTCTTTAGATATTTTTTTCAAATGATCTGCTGCTTCAGTCACTATTTTACTAATTTCTACAGTTGGCTTTACCACTTGCTCTACTGCTTTTTGAAGATGATTTTCTTGATTATCTGGGGGTAATTCTTTCAAGCTATTCATTAAATCATCAGCTGCACTATAAAGACTGTCTGCAACTTTTTCGGCTATTCTGCTGTCTTTATGATTACGTTCCATTGTCTCGTTCCCCCAATAGTAATCTACTTGTCAAATTCATCGAAAACTTTCTTAAACATCTATTCTTTTCAAAATAAGAGATAGTCTTTTCATCTTCATTTTATAAATAGTATCATAAAATACGAATAATTTGTTATCAATTTTTTACATCTAAATCTAAAAAAATGAGAATTATTTTACATCCATAATTAAGTGAAATAACTTTGATGTATGCGAAGAATTCAGACTTTATTACTCAGGCTTAAAACATGGAAAAAGTACTTTTTTAGTAGACTAAAGACAACAAAGCCATCCACAATCAAGGTACTGTTGTACAAAAAATTTGTAACTATTTCTTTTGTAATCAATCCATCTATAGAAAGATATTTGGAAAGACACTATCAATAAGTTAGCTTTTTATTTTCTGGATACTATGACGTCACAGGTAACGGTCCTAATCATAATACTCATTTCCCAATAGAATTTACCTGTAAATAAAGTTATTTTTTATATTTATTTTATCAATTGATTAGACTATAATTTCAAAATAAATGCAGAATGTACGTTTAAGAAACTGTTATTTTCAGGCGTTTCTTCGTATTTTTTCTCACTTTTTGTCTTGCGTTTTCTTTTTGTTCGTTTATACTTATAAGCGTGGGATAGAAAAAACAATTTTATATATTCATTGGCTCTCTTAATTCGGCGCCAACCGAATTTTAGAGAATCGTTGTGACAACCGTAATTGCCCAACATATTGCCAATAGTGTCAGCGCGCCGCTGCTTATTTTGTATGCTCTCCCTGCATAGATACCGATCTTTTAGGTAAAGGTCCTATTTGTGCAGTCACTTCAAAAAAGCAGATGGGCTATGAATAAAAACTATTGTAAACGATATTAGGGTAATTCCTGGTATCGTTTTTTCTATCCTGCTTTCACAGGCAGGATAAAATAAAAAGGGCACTTCACAAAATGGCGCCAACCATTCTGTGAAGCCTTGAATAGACAGCCGTAACTATCTAGACAAGTTTGCCCAATTACCAGCACTGAGCACTGGCTTCTTTATTGTACCGAATTTTACAGAGAATTTCCAGTCACTCTCTTATTATTTGTTTCAATATGTGCCATCCAACTGTCATAACCCAATTAATACCTGCGGTTTTCTTTTAAGACAGCTCTTTTTATTTGTCCTTGCCATTATCTTGATAAATATAACTTACAAAGCTCGTCCTATATAAAAATTACAGCTCCGTATACTTCTCTTTATTCCCTTTACTCTTATCCACTGGGTACTTAATCGCATTCAGCTTCATCTTGTCTTCAATAATCTCATGAACATCCAATTCCAAATCTGACGCCAGCATCAAACTATAAATTAAGACATCAGCTAGCTCCTGCTTGATATTCTCCATATTTTTTGATACAGCTTCTTCATCTGTCAGCCATTGAAAATTCTCTAGAAGCTCAGCTGCTTCCAGACAAATAGATAGAGACAGATCTTTTGGGTGGTGATACTGCCGCCAGTCTCTTTCATCTCTAAAATGATTGATTTTACGAATTAATTCTTCCATTCTTCTACCTCCATCCGCTTGCTTGCTCTATATCCGACAACTATTTTCTTATTCAGCCTTGTTAAGCTCTCGATAGCTGCCTGTAGTTTATGTTAGATTAACACTTGCTTCACTCTTACTATCAACTTTTTACTTTCCTGAAATTTTTCAGCCAATTATAAGAGATTTTTTTATTTCTAGTTATTATTACCCCTTTACCCGATACTAAGCTTAAACTTTCATTCAATAAATAAATGGCTTCTTCTGCATTTTCTGTATCATAAGGGCCATCAGATAATTCATCACAAAGTTCTAGTAGAAGAAAAAAATTGGGGACGTGCTGATAAAGCTTCTGCACAAACTGAATCAGTTCATTACTGTAATCCATCGCTCCATTTTTGCATATCCTAAACTGCAGCTCTTGAAGATGAGAACTTTGTAAGTGTAGTGCAAGATAGGCTTCCTCATCATAGCTTTGCTGAAATGTTTTTTGGAAATATCTGTCAAAGCCCTTAACTTCTTTAAAATGCAAACTCCGGCCAAATCGATATTCCCGCGGGTCTTGAGAAAATGTTTCTTCCCCCCATGCTATAAGCAGTTCCTGCAGCTCCACTCCATAGAGCTCACTTTCAGGTATCAGTATATCTAAAAGAAAATCCATCTGTATTCTTCCTACCCCTTCTCTGCTTCTTCCCCGACTATTTTTCAAAAAATATAATAACTAAAATTGTCGATACTTTCCACATAGTTCTATTTTACTTAGGGATGCACTCGCTTGAAGTGAGGAACAGCCGAGCTGATTTTACTATCTCCCTTTGGATCATCAAAATAAACAATTTTATCTAATGGTATTTCTTCGGGAATAAGCAGTCTGCTGATTTGGATTCCTTTATTGCAGCTGCTGCACCAGACCAGACTGTAACCGATGCGTGACTTTTGATCCCCTACATATAAGTAATCAAGTGTCCTACCTTCACATGAGGGACAAGAAAGCTCAGACAGGCAGCTAACGTAATCAGGAAGGACTGTCGCAGTATGAACCCATGCTCTAAAGTTTTTCATTAGGCGATCTCTTCCACGCTATTCTTTCACTGCTATTTTATCAATCAGATAGCCATCTTGATCAAACACCTCGGTAATTCCCACAGAATTTACAATCATCAATATATCCTTCCCAATAAAAATTGGCTGATCCTCATTTTCCTCATAGAAGCACTCGCCATCCTTGTTCGTGTATAGCTTCTTATTTGTACCATTAATTCCTTCTTTATAAAGTGTAACTCTCCAGCTATTCAGAATTTTTTCTAATGTAATAGACCGGTCCTTTTTGATTGTATAGAGAACTTTTCCATTTTTATCAATTAAACCATTGTCATACGCTTTATTATATATTGTGGCAAAATTGCTGTTTTCAAAGCGGGTAATTCCATGAATCTTTCTTTTTTCAGCTTCCTCTTGAGAGAGCAGTATATCTCCATCTATATTAACCAAGGCATAGCTTTTGCTGCCATTCCCTACTTCTCTCGCACTAAGCAAACCAAACCCAAGATAAGTATAGTCATCCATATCAGAATCTAAAACAGCTGCTTTTTTCAGATTTTCATCAATAAGGACGTAAGAGCGGTTGAACTCCTTGTCTCTATAATAGGATAATGCATAACCATCCTTATCAAAGTCATAGATTGATCCCAGTTCGTTTTCCTCTATTTCTTCTCCAGTCATTAGAATCTTGCCTGTTTTATCAATAATCAATTCCTCGCCAAACTCACTTCTAGCAGTGGCGATACCAGCTGAACTAAATGTGCCAATGGATTGGAAAAGCAAAGGCGATCCATCCTCTGTTTTGATGATTTCACCGTTTTCATCAATCAGGCCATTTTGATTGTCTGTAGTGTAATACTTTGCAACCGTATTATCTCTATAACTATAAATATCTTCAATTTTCTTTTCTCTGGCATTGACAGGTGTTAAGGTCCAGCCCTTTTCACAATGTAGAATTCCCTCTTCATCATTTATCTGAACAATAGCCCCTTTAACCTTTGGATTATCACTGCTGTTAATATATAAATCTTCAAAACGCTCAGTCAGCAGCTCGCCTTTATAATTTAAAACTGCACTCTTGCCATCTGTAAAATGGATGGTCGCTAAATAACTAGTTTCAAAATAAATTGATTTCACCTGTTCAAACTTCATATCTCTGGCTGCTTTGATAATTTCACCATTATTCTTGATGATTCCCAGTCTATTTATAGCTGTATCTCTGTACGCACCGTACTCCCCTTTAGAAAAGGCACTTTTTGAGATGGAATAGTCTCCTTCCAACCGTTCATTAGTTCCAGAAATGTAATAAAAGCTTTTATAATTTTCATCTTGACATGCAAAAAGCTTACTATTTGGAATTGATTCTATTTCTGTTATCTTCTCTTCCACACCATTCAGTAATATCTTGCCGTTCTCATCCATTAAGCCCATATAGCCTTTTGCCGAATAGATAAGCGTTTCATTTTCCAACGTTTTATCTGATTGTCTGATTTCTGTACTGAATCCCATATCTGGTTCCTGCTCTAGTCGGTGTTCTTGCTCCAGATATATACCAACAGCTAGACAGATTCCGATCAAAACCAATCCAGATAAAATAATAACCTTCTTTCGAGCTTTCCATATTCTCTTCATTTTTATTACCACCTTTTTATTTTCTCCATGATCCAATCGATCATTTTATATTATAACAATTCTTAAAAGATTATGGCTTTATTTTTATGATAAAAATTGAAAAACAGGCTGATTGTGTTTCACAGGTTTCAATCAGATCTGACGATTCCTGCTGCTAATTCTTTGCTTCCTGCTTTATTCCTAATTAGTTCCCTATAAATAATAGATACAGGAATAGGAATAAGGCCTTCCCCTCTTTCAACTCGTAAACTAAAAAACTAATCATAGATGCCGTAATCAAAGAAAAAATAATGTGTACTTGACTGCCCAAAAATCCGTCGGTATGTATAGCCCTTCTGTACTTGAATCAGCTCGGGTTTATCCATTTTTTCCAAAAGCAGCTCGACAATTTTCAAAGGTGTTTCAACCGCTGCTAAATCATTATGCAGATAACTAAAAAATCTTGTAGGAGAAACAGCTTGAATATCTATTTGATTGAGCATCCCAAAATAAGCAGGAATCCAAACATTTTCCAGAGCATTTAACCACTCCGCATCTTTTTTGTTTGGTTCTTCCTCCAACGGCCATTCTTCACTATCAAAAAGTTCTTTTTTAAACAACGCTGAGAAAGCATCCTTAACTGTCCCGATTTCCTTTTTAGGTACCATTAAAATATCTACCTGCATGACGGATTTACTAAAAGAGTATTCTTCAAAGCCGACTACTTGAATATCTATCTCTGCTGTCATTGCAGCAAAGTGTTTTTTATCTCTGAATAACGCTTGAATCTGCTGCTTCATTCATTCGCTCCTTCTATTTAGCTAATCACTACCTGTTAAAGGTTTATCCAGTACCGTTCGACTATTTCATCATCCTCTACTTCTCCTTCAAATACACCCCCATTAGACAAAATAACCTTTCGAGACGCAAAATTACTTTGATCACAGGTTACAAGAACCTTTTTCAACCCAAACTGCCGGCAAAAGTTCAGCGACTGCTTTAGCATTTCTTTGGCATATCCTTTCCCCCAAAAGCTTGGCCGGACACTGTAGCCAATATGGCCGCCAATTCGAGCAAGATAGTCATTGAGTTCATGTCGGACACTAATCATTCCCACAAGTAGTTGATCTTCCCCGCGAACAGCCAGAAACTGAGTTGCTTGAACCAGTCCTTCTGCTACTGTTTCACTGTTGCTATTCATTTTGATACAATCCAGCCATTTTTCTATATCTTCGTAATCCGCAAGAAATGAGGTGCCATCCATCGAAGTCTTAGACTGTAGAAATTCGTTTCTATATTCTTTTATCTGCCCTTCATATACAATTGAAGGCTTGATTAATTGTATTTTGTTCATACTACACACTCCATTTTTTAGTTGTATTTCCTTTATCAATAACTACTCTGAAAAAGCTTTTTTCCTTTCATTCCTGCTAAGCTGAACAAGTCATTTCAAATCAGATAAACAACTCTCCCAATATGGCTATTTCGCTAGAATCATTAGCATAGCCGGTCAACAGCTTTCTTAGCTGAAGCTTTTCAGCAGCGGTAAACTGGACGAAAAAATGGCGGTTCCATTCCTTATACCAGCTTTGGATTCGCCTTTGAATAGCCTCTTGAATAGCGTCATTCAGGGCACAAGGGTACAGTTCAAATAAAATCAGCAGGTATTCTTTTCTGGGACTGCTCGTCAGCAAATTTAAAATACTTTGCTGGCAATAAAAATTTGCTGTTTGCTGAAACTGATTCATTATATCTCCTTTAATAGCAGGAGTATAAATAGCCCTCAATCCCTCGATCGCCTTTTGCCGTACTTCCCTAGAGCAATCCGCAAGACCTTGATAAAAGAGCGGGACTTGTTCCAGAGGTGATAAGCAAACTGCCCAATCAAGAACCGCTGTACGGATTTTCTTCCTAGAATCGTTTTGTTTTTTTCTCATCTGCTCTTCATCACGAGGGTCCCTCAGCATTGCCAGCCCCTGCAGTGCTGTCACTTCATTTGTTTCAAGATGCTGATGATAATACGTGCGGATATTCATGTCAGGAAACTGTTTGACCACATAATCTCTGATCAAATAACGGATACTTTTGGCACTATCCAATAGCCTAGGAATCATCGTTTCCTCTTTTTCCAAATGGCTGTAACTCCATTCGCTTGCGAGCTTTCGAAGAATTGTTTGAGGATGAGACAACAGCTGTCTAATCTGTTCTTCCTGATGCTCGGTTATTTCAATCAGAGCTTTGAAGCTTCTCGCTAAAGTCACTTTATCAGACTTGTTCAGTCCATTATGGATGCTCTCCATTTTCGTTTCCTCATCTGCTGAAAACCCTAGTTCAAAAGCATAGCGGTAAATAAAGACATCCTCTGACTGCTGAGCTCTTAAGAGTATTTTCGGCTTTGTCAATAACACCTGGACTAGTCGTTGCTGTAATTCTATGTTCTCTTTGTGCCCTAATCCTGAGAGCCGCTGAATAAAGGGCAGGCAGTATTCCCAGTCCTCCTCACAGCAGGTGTCCAGTCGACTTAAAGCTACCAGAGCCATTTGACGAAGCTCCGGCACATTATCATTGAGCGTCATTAATAAAAATACCACTTTACGCTTTAGCGGCCATTCTACAAGCTTCTCCCAAGCCAGCTCACGAATATAACCATTGGGATGAGCTGTCAGCCAGAGCCAAAAAGAGCCGGAATCCTTCTCATTAATCCTTTTAAGCTGTTTTTTATCTAAATTCAGCCACTGCCATTTATCTGTTTTATAGTAGGAGAATGCTCTTAGTTCCTTATAAGTATCTAATAGAGCCTTAGGTGTTAATGTATGTAAACAGCTAGTCAGCACAGCGAAATAATTCTGATGATTTTTATAATCCAACCGCAGCTTGTAGCAATAATACTTAATCATTTCTCCACTGGAATGTGTGCTCATTTGTTGATTAAAACGCTGAATTTGATGTTCCTTTTGTTTCATCTTATCCTTTTCCCTCCCTTTTATTTTAATTGAAACAGTGCTGTCTCATAACCTGCTTCTTCTACATTTTTTATGTATGCTGCTTTCTTTTTATAGTAGGTTACCAGTTTTTCATTCCCTGCCCAGCAGTCAAAATAAACCTCTTTTTGCTCAAATTCTCCTTTGTTTTGAGCAAAGGCAAACAGTCTGTCTAGTATCCCCTGACCTTGATATTCTGGATGAATGGCTATCTTTCCAATGAATAAAACTGGCGCATCAAAATGATGCGCATGAAAATTTTCCATTTCTGAAATGCTCATACTCCCAATAATCCGTTCTGATTTTTTTAGAAGAAACAGCATCGGTAGAATATTTTCAATCTGCTGCTCTGTCCAGGGATAACGCCACTGTTGAATACCTCTTTTTATCAGCTTATCTGTTACTTGGTTGTACAGACAAACAAGTTTAGGTACATCTGTTTTCTCTGCTTTTTTAATCATCCTTTTCTCTCCTCATTCGTTTCCCCTATACCTGTTCTTCTCATTATACCTGATAAATAAGCGCTAATTACAGCTCTTTTAGTTGATGCACCTTTGCAGCTCTGCAAAAAAAAGAAACCGAAGCAGCTAAATTTGGGCTTCGGTTTCTTTCTGCTATTCAATTATTTCATCCTTACTTAGTCAGGATGGCTTCCTGTTCAGCGGGATAAAACGGGATGATTTCTTCATCTGGAATCACAGGTGTACCATAACGGAAGTAGCTGTGTGGCAGGCTGGCACCATACCAAATGATTGCCTTTTCTGCATCTGTCAGCTTCCACTCAACTGGTTCAAAGGTTGGATCAAAAATTAAATATCCTGTATCTCCAAACAGCTCAATCCGATTACCTCCTGGTTCAATAACATACATGCATTTAGCTTGAGAAACACCATGCTTCAGCGGACCAGCTTCAATGGGGATACCCAATTCTGTTAAAGCATCAGATAGATATTCTAAATCTTGAGGATCACCAAACCAATAGGCAATATGGTGAAGACGACCCGGTTCCGCTTTATCCAACATTCCATCAGCCATAAAAGCAATTTCATGAACAAGCGGCGATACTGACAGCCAAGCAGCTCCTTTTCCGCCATCTTCTTTAGCTAAATATTCACGAACCTTAAAGCCAAGATGTTCCGTAAAGAATTCGACATTTTTATCTACACTTTTAGATAGACAGTTCATATGATCTAATCGGCGAACAGGAACACCTGTAAGCGGACGACGTTGAGGACGGTTATTTAGTTTTGATTTTAATTCTTCCGGCGCAACATAATAGTCTACATCGAAGAAAATTTCAAACAAATGATTATCTGGACTAGTAAATTCATACGCTTTTCCTCTGCCAAAAGCCGGTTCCACCCAGCCTTTCCCCTCAGGAAGATTGGAAAGAACTGCTACTCTCCGTTCTAGGGCTGCCTGACTAGTTGCACGCCAGCTGGCTTTTGCAAGTCCTGCTTCATGATGAGGCGTTAGCTTCATACTGTATTGATAAGGATCTTCATACGCCCGCATATATACAGAGCCTGCTTCATCGCGATTGACGACAATCATCCCCATGATTTCAAAAAACTTAACAGATTCTTCCAGTTTTGGAGTATAAAGATTTACCATGGCCAGCTGCGCTACTTCAAATAATGGTTCTACCTGTGTATTTGTCATATTCTTGTTCTCCTTTTCCTTTTATCTTTTTAGTTTTTTTGCAGACACTCCGCCAATTCCCCAGTGGGTTTTCGGCACCTCAGAAACGATTACACGAACATTTTGTTTCGGCACTTCTAAAACGCTTTCAATTGTTTCCGTTACTTCAGCGATCAGCCTCTCTATTTTTTCTTCTGACCGTCCCTCCATGATTTCAATATGAATGAGTGGCATATGCTCCCTCCTGAACTATTTCATAAATAGGCGTACTTCACCTAATGTTTCACCAAATTTAACTTCTACATAATCACCAGAAGAAACGGCAACTGCCTCTGTTAAACCGCCAGTCAAAATGGGTTCTCCCGGCTTTATAGCTTCTCCTTTTTCCGCCAGCATATTTGCCAGATAGGCAACTGATTCTGCTGGATGATTTAGAACAGCTGCACCGGCACCAACAGTCTTTACCTCACCATTAATCTGTAGGACAACCCCGATAGTTTCAAGATCTATGCCTTTTGGACTAATCAGATGAGTACCGAATACAGCACCAGCGGCAGACGTATTATCTGCAACAACATCTGTCATCGTAAAATTAAAGTTTAAATAGCGGCTGTCGATAATTTCTATTGCCGGAAAAACAGCTTCTGTTGCTTCGAGAACGGCTTCTTTTGTAACACCAGGACCCTTTAGCTCTTTTTTTAAAATAAAACCAATCTCCGGTTCTACTTTAGGATGAATATAATCCGCCATTTCCGCAGTGCCCCCATCTGGAACAACCATCGTATCAAATACATAGCCATAAATCGGATCTGAAACATTCATTTGCTGAAGCTTGGCTAGACTAGTCAGTCCCATTTTCGGCCCAACAATTTTTTCACCTCTAT
The DNA here is from genome assembly GCF_054871795.1 of Enterococcus sp. LJL51. Taxonomy (NCBI): domain Bacteria; kingdom Bacillati; phylum Bacillota; class Bacilli; order Lactobacillales; family Enterococcaceae; genus Enterococcus; species Enterococcus sp. LJL51. Next base: position 154,502 of record NZ_JBTXLW010000005.1, read on the forward strand.
CCAGTCTTCGCTTGATGAGCGCTGCCTGAATCTGATATGCTTCAGCCATTGTTAATTTGGGATAAAGTTTCTCGGTAATTTTAAGAATCTCATAGTTTTCGTCTTGAGCATTTAAAACATAATCGACCAGCTCATTTCTTTTCTTGCCATCCAACAATTCTTCACCTCCGATTTATTTTTTCTCCATTAATTTTTTTGCGGTATCAATAATCATATCTTCCTGACCGCCAACAACCTTCTGCCGGCCTAACTCAATCAGGATATCCCGAGGGTCAATTCCATATTTTTCCCCTGCACGTTGTGCATGCAGCCTGAAACTGGAGTACACTCCTGCGTAGCCTAATGTTAAACTTTCTTTAGTAATTTCCTGGGGCACTTGCAGCAGCGGTGCAACAACAGCTTCGGCGGCATCCATAATTTTGTATAAATCGATACCTGTTTTAACCCCCATTTTTTCTAAAGCAGCAACCAGTACCTCTGTCTGTGTATTGCCGGCACCAGCACCTAAAGCACGAATACTGCCATCAATTCTTGTTGCTCCAGCTCGAATGGCTTCCAAGGTATTGCCCATTGCCAAGCCAAGATTGTTATGGGCATGAAAGCCGACTTCTACAGACAATGCGGATTTTAAAGCAGAAATTCGTTCATATACCTGCTGCGGCAGCAATGCTCCAGCAGAGTCGGTCATATAAACTGCTTGAGCACCATAGCTTTCCATCAGCTTAGCCTGTTCGACCAGCTTGTCGACTGGAGCCATATGCGCCATCATTAGAAAGCCAATGGTTGTCATGCCTAATTTCCGAGCCTCCTGAATATGCTGAGCTGAGACATCTGCTTCGGTTACATGGGTTGCCACTCTTACCAGAGAGGCACCGAGTGCATGTGCCCGCTTCAATTCATGAAGGGTCCCTATCCCGGGCAGCAACAGCACACCGATTTTAGAATACTCTGCGGTTTCCACTGCCGCTTGAATCAGCTTAAACTCATCAACTTTAGACAAACCATACTGTAGCGTACTGCCGCCTAAACCATCGCCATGAGACACTTCAATATATGGAACCCTGGCTTGATCCAAGGCGCGAACAACGTCTCTTACTTGTTCCTCAGTAAAACTATGCTTAACTGCGTGACTGCCGTCTCTCAAGGCAACCTCTGTGATAATTACATCTAAATCTTCATTCAAGATTATCCCTCCTTCATTGATTATTTTTGACAATTTCCTCTGCAACCTGGATAGCAGCTGAGGTCATAATATCCAAATTCCCGGCATAAGGAGGCAGAAAGTCCCCGGCACCTTCTACTTCGATAAAAACAGTGACTTCATTTCCGTCAATAATTGGCTCTGAACGTAAATGATAGCCTGGTACATATGCCTGTACCTCTCTTACTCGATCATTGATAGCTGCTGTGATAGCTGCTTCATTTACTTCACCATCTACTAATACTCGAACCGTATCACGCATAAGAATAGGCGGATCAGCCGGATTTAAGATAATGATTGCCCGGCCCTTTTCAGCTCCGCCGATTTCTTCGATGGCTTTGCTAGTAGTTTCTGTAAACTCATCAATATTTGCTCGAGTTCCCGGTCCGGCACTTTTGCTGGAAATCGTTGCCACTATTTCCCCATATTTTACAGGAGCTACCTTTCCAATTGCTGCAATAATCGGTACTGTGGCTTGTCCGCCGCAAGTAACCATATTGATGTTTTTCTCATGAATGTGTTTTTTTAAATTCACTGGAGGAATCACGAAAGGTCCTATAGCAGCTGGAGTGAGATCCAGCATCCATTTTTCCAGTTGGCCAGCAACCTCCCAATTATGAATATGAGCATTTGCAGATGTAGCATCAAACAAAATATCGGCTGATTCCGGTGCTTCTTCAGCCCATTGGTCAATTCCGCCTGTAAAAGTCTTCAACCCATGTGCTCGAGCTCTTTTCATGCCTTCTGACTGGTCATCAATTCCAATCATTACTGCAGGTTCAATCCACTCTGAACGCAGCAGCTTAATCATCAGGTCACTGCCAATATTTCCCGAACCAATAATTCCAGCTTTTAACTTCTCCATCACCTTACCTCCTTCTTTAAAAGCGCACTGCTACATTTCCCAGCTGATTGAACTTTATTTCAAAATAGTCGCCTTCCTCTGCTGGTATTGCTGCAGATAAAGCCCCGGAAAGAATCACTTCTCCTTTTTCCAGCTGGATATCATAAGCTGCTAGCTTATTGGCCAGCCATACCACTCCGTTAATCGGATTATCCAGACAGGCAGCTCCAGCTCCGGTGTTCTGCAGCTTACCGTTTTTATAAAGAGCCATACCTGTTAGCCGCAAGTTTATTTCTTTCAAAGAGAATTTTTTTGTACCTAAAACATATAGACCTGATGATGCATTATCTCCCACTGTATCCTGTAAGGTTAGCTTCCAGTCCTTAATTCGGCTGTCGACAATTTCAATGGCCGGCGTAATATAATCCGTTGCCTGAATGACATCCAATGCGGTCACTTTGGGGCCCTTCAAAGCTTCTTTTAATACGAAAGCAATTTCTCCTTCTACTCGAGGCTGAAGGACTTGTTTCGATTGAACCTTGCCCCCGTTGATAATTTCCATACTATCAAGAAGATGCCCATAGTCAGGCTCGGATACTCCTAAAGAATCCTGCATTGCCGTAGAAGTTAGACCAATCTTTTTTCCTGTAATTTTATTGCCGGCTGCGAGTTGTTTACTGATGGTTTTCAATTGAACCTGGTAAGCTTCTTCAACACTCAACTGAGGAATCAGTTCTGTCAACGGCTGAACACCACCATTTTTTTTGGAAGATGCCAAATGCTCAGATAATTGTGCTGCATTGAAAATCATTTCTCTTCCTCCCGTCATAACTTAACAGTGATATTTGTCAGCTCTGTGTAAAAATCAAAGCTGTGTGCACCACCTTCACGTCCAATTCCGCTATGCTTCATACCACCAAACGGTGTCCGTAAATCTCTTAGGAACCAAGTGTTAATCCAAACGATACCAGCCTCAATCTCTGCTGCTATCCGGTGAGCCTGTTTCAAATCCTGCGTCCACATCGTTGCTGCTAGACCATAGGTTGTATCGTTTACTTGTTTCAAAACCTCTTCTTCTGTTTCAAAAAGCAGAATGGTTATAACAGGACCAAATATCTCTTCTCTAACACAGCGTGAATCTTTATCCAAACCAACAATAATCGTTGGATCAATAAAATAACCTGGTGCGTTCGGAGTTGCTCTTCCCCCAGTTAAAAAAGTCCCTTGTTCTTCCTTAGCAATCTCTAAGTAGCTCAAAACTTTGTTGTAGTGTTCTTCACTGACAACCGAACCGACAAAGGTTTCATCTGCTAATGGATCGCCTATTTTAAGCTCCTTCGTACGTTTTACCAGTTTGTCTACAAATTCATCATAGACTCCTTTTTGTACGTAAACTCTAGAACCGCAGAGACAAACCTCACCCTGATTTAAAAAGCTGGAACGTATTGAAGTTTCCACTGCATCTTCAATATCTGCGCTGTCAAAAATGATATTGGGATTTTTCCCGCCAAGCTCAAAAGACAATTTTTTTAGTGATGGTGCAGAAGCTTTCATAATTGCTGTTCCAGTGATTGTTTCTCCAGTAAAAGCGATTGCGTCAACATCCTGACTGTCTGACAATGCTGCTCCAGCTTCGCCAAACCCATGAACCAGATTGACAACTCCCTTTGGAATACCAGCGTCCGTACATATTTCAGCAATAACCGTTGCGGTCATCGGGGTTACCTCAGACGGCTTCATTACGACTGTATTTCCGGCAGCTAAAGCCGGCGCCAGCTTCCAGGTCATCAGCAGCAGCGGCAGATTCCAAGGATTAATCAAGCCGACTACACCAACAGGTTTTCTCACTGCATAATGCAGCGCGACTTCATCCTGCTGGTAGCTTTCCTGTCCAATCGTAGTCATATAATCCGCAAAAAAATGGAAGTTGTGAGCAGCCCGCGGAATATCCAGCGTCTTAGATAGCCACAATGGTTTGCCTGTGTCCAATGTCTCCAGCATGGCCAGCTCATCAAGCCTTTCAAGAATTAAATCACCAACTTTTCTTAAAATTTTTGAACGTTCACGCATAGGCATTTTTTTCCACTCGCCATCTTTGGCTCGTTTTGCTGCGGTGATTGCCTTATCAACGTCTTCTTTACTTCCTTTTGCCACAGTTCCCAGCTTCTCTTTAGTAGCAGGATTACTATTTTCAAAAACAGCACCGTTAATCGAATCAACATATTTCCCATCAATATAATGTCGGCAGTCGATACCCGTTTGATTATTTTTTTGTGTCATTAGACGTTCCCCCTTCGTTCTTTCTTGCTCTTATCTTATGGGAAAGCAGTTAAAAGACCCAGCTCTCAGTTCCTCTATGAGCAACAAACTTTAAATTCCTTGTAATTATGTTTATAATCCAAGAAAAGATAGCGTTTTCATTTTTTTTTTTTTAAATATCTGTTCCGTATACAAGAACAAGCCAAAGGAGGAGAATTACTTATGAGCAGTGAACTACAATCTGTAAAGAATGCCTTGCTTATTCTAAAATGTTTTTCCGCTGATCAGCCAAAGCTGAGAGTCACAGAGCTCAGTGAACGGACCGGTCTAGCCAAAAGCACAGTCAGCCGCAGTTTAACTACCTTAGCTTCAGAAGGCTTTATCAAGAAAGCTTCGGACAATCAATCTTATATGCTTGGCTTATCAATTATTAACCTTGCCGGTGTAGCACTAAGCGCCATGCGCATCCAGCAAGAGGTATCTCCTGCGCTGAGCCAGCTAGTCGTACGAACAGGTGAAAGCAGTCATATCGCCATTTTAGACGGGCTGGATACTGTTTATATCCAAAAAGAAGAATCCATCACTCATACAAAAATTCAAACTCACTTAGGAAAACGAAATCCTTCCCATGCAACCAGCTCCGGTAAAATTCTACTGGCATTCCAAGAACAAAGCTTTCAGGAAAAATACTTCGATATGCCGTTAAATGCCTTTACACCACAAACGATAACCAATCCCTTTCAATTAAGAGAGGAACTGAAAAAAGTAAAAAAAGCCGGCTTTGCCTACAGTAAAGATGAATTAACAGAAGGAGTTTCTTCTTTAGCTGCTCCGGTTTGGGATTATTCCGGCTCTGTTGTAGCTTCCTTAGGAATCGTCGGAGCAACGACCCGGTTCTCTACGAAGAAAATCAGAGAGTTTGTTCCCTTAATCATTGATGCCTCAAAAGCTGCTTCTGAGAATCTAGGTTTTCGAAGATAAGAGAAAGTCTGGAAAATTATTATTTATATCCCAGACTTCTCTTTACCAATAAAAACACAGCTGTAAAAGGAGGCACTTATTTCTCCCCTTTTACAGCTGTGTTTAATTCTACATTCAATAATGAACTACGGCTGCTCACCAGCCTATTTTAAAATTTTCTATTCCTTTACCGATAGATACCTTCTTTTGGCGTAAATGCTGGTATCTCTAAATTTGTTTCATAGAGATAACCAATATAATTTCCCAACATATCATACAGGTCATCCTTAACATAGGCAAACAACGCGGAATCCTCAGCAAACATCTCCTCATCAGAAATATGCCCTTCGTGGTATTGTTCTGTCCGCTCACCGATTTCCTTTAAAGTCGTTACTGCTTCTAAAATCCTCTGCTTGTCTTTTAAAGGCACTGCAGGATCTTGTGTCAACTCTTCTCCGATAAAATCACAAAAATAGGAAAAATTGCTATCCCAGTTAATATTTCCATTATTTTGGGCTTCCCAACGCAGCTTTTCTACCTGACGCAGCAGCTCTCCATACAGATGAGTAGACTGTCCTTGGGCAGGAATATACAGCCGCCAGATTTTTTGACAAACTTTCTTGTAGCTGCCAATCGAAATTTTTGCTTCTTCTATTTGTCCAACTTTCCAGAACCAGTGCAGCCGTCGATTTAAGACTTCTACAGCCTTTCTCACCTGTTCAGCGTATTCAACTGGTAAAACAGCTAACTGGTAAGAATCGGACTCTGAATCAAGGCAGACAAGCACTAATTGGTCTGGCATTGCTTCTTTCAGCTGCTGAAAAAATTCAGGCGCCATGGCTTCCGTATCAATAATTTTAGTATGGTCTAAAGACAGGTTATATTTTTTTAAAATTTCGTCAACAAAATAGACAAAATCTTCTGCGTCTTCTTTCCAATCAATCTCAGTCAGGTAGCCGCATGCCTTTAGGACCCAGTTCAGCTTGTCCCACAGGGATGTACCATCATATTCTTCAACCAGCTCAGAAACCGTCAGTTGTTCAATAAAGCCCTGAGACAAGAATAGCTGGTAATGTTCAAAAAATGCCTGCGTATCATTCAGAGCCAGTGTCATCCCAGAAACTGCCTGTTGATTACGCTGAGTGAACCAGCCGGCTAAGTCAATATATGCCTGTTTCTGATTCTTTGCTTGTTTATCTGCAATGGCTTGAATACTTTCAGCCACTTTTGACAGTTCATGCTTTGAAAGGTCTTGAAAAATCCTAAGCTCTTTTTCTTTGCTAATTTCTGTTGTTTTTATATTAGATATTGGTTTCAAATCAATCTCAATTGGTTCTGATTTTCTTCCAAATATTCGTTTAAAAAATCTCATACCTTGCGCCCCTTTTCTTTCTTCATTTGATTTTATCATATTAAATGACGTTAAAGTACCTAATTTTTTTCTTTTTGGCAGTTTTTCAATGTTTTTTTATAGTTAAATGAGTTCTCTTCTCATTATTTTCACATCTTTTAGGTTGACAGGTCTTTTTTATTCCAGTATAGTGTTCTCAATAACAAAAATGCTTTGAAAAGAAGAGTACATACTGATGATTTTTTAAGAGAGTCCTGAATGGTGAGAAGGGATAAATGAAGCAGTTTGGAAGATGGTCTTTGAGCAAGCAGCTGCGAGTCCTTGATTAGCAGCTGACGGGAATGCCCGTTACAGCATCACAGTATCGATGACAAAAACAGGAACATCTGTACTGATTGAGGCTGTACTTCCGTAAGGAAACAGTAAATAAAGGTGGTAACACGGAGAATCTAACTCCCGTCCTTTTTCTGCATAACGTAGAAAAAGGGCGGGAGTTTTACTTTGAATCACTACGATTGCGTAAGCAGAGTAGATGATGAAAAGCATGCTGTAAATCACAATGAGTTATACGAATTGATGATGCACAGTACAAGGCGATTGCTTTGAGCGTTGTAACCTTTTCTTTACCACACCATGGAAAGGAATTTCTTGCTCAAGAATCATGGAACTACCTAAACGGTTTCATGAATTGACTGAATAGGAGCTTCTGATAGTTTGAATACAAGTTATATTGCATGTACTCCTCTTTTCCATCTTAGGGATTATTACTGGCACGAGAACTCTCTTCAGGCACATTTTTTTGTTAATAAAAAATAAAGGAGAAATGACAAATGAAAACATGGAAAAAATTAATTACAGGAATTATAGCTACGGGAATTTTATTATCTTTATCTGCCTGCGGTTCATCAGCTGCAAAGAAAGACGGAGCAGATGCTGCTAAAGAAACGGAAGAATTTGTGATTGGCGTTGCTCCTGGTCCTTACGGAGAAATGGCATCAGAGGTTATTTCTCCATTGTTAGAAAAACAAGGATTTAAGTTGACAACTAAGCAGTTCAATGACTACGTTCAGCCAAACAAAGCATTGGATACTGGACAAATCGATGGTAATCTTTTTCAGCACACTGCTTATTTAGAAAAATTTTCTTCTGATAATAATCTTTCCTTAACCGCCTTAGACAGGGTACCAACGCTAGGCATGGGAATTTATTCAAAGAAGCTTGATAGTCTAAACGATTTAAAAGATAAATCAACAGTGGCGATTGCCAGCGATGCTTCTAATCTTGCGCGTACTTTGCAGCTTTTAGAAGCCAATGACTTGATTACTTTAAACAAAGAGGTTGATGAAACAAAAGCCACTGTTAGCGACATTGCAGAAAATCCTAAAAATCTCGAATTTAAGACATTGGACGCGGCTCAGCTGGCTCGTTCACTGGATACGGTTGATTTAGCATTAGTTCCCGGAAACTTTGCCTGGGCAGCTTCTTTAGACCCTGCCGATGCACTTGCCCTTGAATCATTGAAGGAAGAATACAAAAATGTTTTTGTTGTTCGTAGTGATGAAGCCGACTCGGAATTTGGCAAAGCCGTAAAAGCAGTGTTAAGCAGTCAGGAATTCAAAGATGGCATTGCTGATTCTCCTTTCAAGGATTTTGACAAGCCAGCTAGCTGGACAGATAAGTAGGCCAGCGCTATGACAAAAATTGAAGTTAATCATTTAACGGTAGCCTTTAATCAAAAAAAGCAAACAGTCAAGGCAGTAGATGACGTTTCTTTTCAGGTGAAAAGCGGTGAAATTTTTGGAATAATTGGATTAAGCGGTGCTGGGAAAAGTACCTTAATTCGTACGCTGAACCTCCTACAGCTTCCCTCTGAAGGAACGATAAAAATCAATGGAGAAGATATCACCACACTGAATACTCAAGGTATTCGAAAAATCAGACAGAAAATTGGGATGATTTTTCAGCATTTCAATTTAATTCAAAACCGAACGATAGCTGAAAATATTGCTTTTTCATTAAAAGCTGGGGATTATCCTAAAGACAAGCAAGCAGAGAGAATTGACGAGCTGTTAAAACTTGTTGATTTAGCTGATAAAAAGCACAGCTATCCGAATAATCTTTCCGGTGGTCAAAAACAGCGGATTGGTATTGCCCGTGCATTAGCGAATGATCCGGAAATTCTCCTTTGCGATGAAGCTACCAGTGCATTGGATGTGGAAACAACGGAAGAAATATTAAAGCTTTTGGAAAAGATCAATCAGGAAATGGGGATTACAATCGTCTTTATTACCCATGAATTGGAAGTAGCCAAGCGGTTGTTTCAACGTATTGCTGTCATGGAAAACGGCAAGATAGTTGAGCAAAGCTCTACATTTGAACTTTTCGCTCAACCACAATCGGCAATTGCAAAGAAATTAGTCAGCCGCTTCTTTAATCTGACAATTCCAAATCAGTTGAAAAATACACTAAATCAAGGAACCTTGTTGGAACTTCGCTATCAGGGAACCGCTGCATTAGATCCTTTAATTTCAGAAATTTCAAAAAAATTTGATGTACTGATTGGTATTACTCATGGAAAAATCGAGTATATCCAAAACGACGTAATTGGCATTTTATTTGTTTATCTTACTGGAACAGATAGTGCCATTGCAGCTGCTGTTGCTGAAATTCAGAAGCATGTCCACAGTCTGAAAATTTTAAACGAGGAGGCGAGTTCATGGAAAGTACGCTAAGCATCTTACAGGAACATTTACCTAAAGCTCTGGCTGACACAGGCTTGATGGTTGCTGTTTCCACTGTTGTTGGCATTTTGTTTGGGACACTGATCGGTCTGCTGCTCTTTTTTACAAGCAGTCCGTTATTTGCTAAACGTCCAGTTATTAATAGTATTGCCGGCTTTTTAGTAAACGGACTTCGCTCACTACCTTTTCTGATTTTATTAGTTGTTTTAATTCCGTTTCTCGCACTGCTTTTTGGTGATCCTTATACACCATTGGGTGGAGCTGCGGCCCTATCAATCGCTGCCATCCCGTTTTTTGCACGTATCGCTGAGGGTGCATTTGCAGAAATTAATCATGGCATTCTTGAGGCTGCTGTTGCTTCCGGAGCGGGACCCGGTCTGATTATTCGGGAAGTGATTCTCCCGGAAAGCCTGCCTGCTCTCGTACGGGGAGTCGTCTTAACAATTATCAGTCTGCTTGGTTACTCAGCCATGGTCGGAACAATTGGGGCAGGCGGCATCGGCGATTTAGCAATTCAATACGGCTATTATCGCTATGAAACTCTTGTGTTAGTAATCATCATTGTCCTACTGATTATTTTCGTTCAATTGATTCAATGGCTAGGTGACCGTCTAGCGGAGCACCTGACAAAATAACCACAAACAGAAAACCATCTTTCCCCAAATAAATATGGATTGAAATCGAAACTAGAAAACGCTGAAAATCAAGGATAAATTCTGCTTGATTTTCAGCGTTTAATGCTTTTTTTAAGTTTTTAAAGAAAGCACCCATCTATAAATGGATGACCCCCTGATGGAGCGTCTTCTCTATCGACTTCTTTTCATTCTGCAGCATACTGCTCCAATATCCCTTCCAACTTTTGAACAACAAACTCAACAAGCTCTCTTGGTTCCTTAATCACTGCTTCCCTGCCAAGCATAATCAAATATTCAGCCGTATAGGGGATATCCCGCTGATCAATCGTCAATTCAAGTCTCCTGCCTTTCTCATCAGATAGTACTCCTTTAGAAAGGTATCGATTTTCTAAACAACGTTTCAGACCTATTGCCGTCAGTTCAACCAACATCTTTACCGGCTCCTTCGGTTCATATTCTTTATTCAGTTCTTTCAATGTCAAATTTGTCTGATTTTGTTCAGCAACTACCGTAACGGACTGAATCCGGTCAATCCGGTAGTGTCGCGGCTCTTTCCTCGCAGTATCAACTGCAAACAAATACCAGAACCCATTTGCTGCATAAATACCAATCGGTTCTAAAACCTTGACCGATAAAAATTGAGGTGAACGATACTTTATTTCTATCTGTTGTTTATTCATTGCTGCTGCCATCAAATCACTTAAAAAGGAATTTTCTACTACTTGTTTGGGCACTGCTAACTGGAAATGATCCTCCAAATGAAGGAGCTTATCCTGTAATTGCTTAGGAACTACCGATAAAAGCTTCTCACCAGCAGTAACTGTGTTCATTTGAAACGGAAACTCTTCATAGTTAGCCAAAGACTGTATTGCAAAATACAAGGAAATAATTTCGTTCTCCGTAAATAGAACCGGTGGTAAAACCTGATTGGCCAGCACTGTAAACCCGCCATTTCTTCCCTTCTTACTCTCCACATATAAACCTAAATCTGCTAAATCTGTGATATAACGGTAAACACTTCTTATGGATAACTGGAAGCGGTCAGCCAGTTCCTGTGCCGTAAACTCTTTCTTGTTTTGGATATACCACATCATCTCATAAATTGTCTGCTCTTTTTTCATCTTTTTCCCTCTTTATACTTTAATATGACATTTTTTGTCATATTCATTTTATATACTTATAGAGTAAAGGAGGAATGACTATGAGTCAAATTAAAATTAGAGGTGCTCGTACTAGAAATTTGAAAAATATTGATGTAACTATTGAAAAACATCAAATTAATGTCTTTGCCGGTGTGTCCGGCTCTGGAAAATCATCATTAGTGTTCAATACTATAGCAGCTGAAGCACAACGGCAGATGAATGAAACATATCCAAGCTATGTGAGAAATCGAATGCCTCATCTTCCCGTTCCGGAAGTCGATCTTATCGAAAATCTTTCACCTGCTGTGATTGTTAATCAGAAGCCAATGGGAGACAACAGCCGTTCTACAGTAGGAACAGCAACCGATATCAATCCAACCCTGCGACTTCTTTTTTCACGTTTTGGCCAGCCGTTCGTCGGTTATTCAGATGTGTTTTCTTTTAACAACCCGGCAGGAATGTGCCCCACCTGTCAAGGTATGGGTCTAACGACTACTTTTAAAGTGGAGGAATTATTGAATCCTGAACAATCTCTAAATGAAGGAGCAATCTGCTTTGATACGTTCGAGCCAGGAAGCTACCGTTGGAAACGATATGTGGATTCAGGACTTTTTGACAACAATAAAAAGATTAAAGATTTTTCTGAGGAGGAACTTGAGCTTCTGCTCTACTCACCAGAGCTGAAACCGCCCCATCCATTACCTGGCTGGTATAAATCTTCTATGTATGAGGGAATTATTCCAAGAATCAAAAAGACGTTTATCCACATTACATCGAAGCAGCAAAAAAAATACCTCCCTGAAATTCAGCGGGTGATCACTCAAACCACCTGCCCGGATTGTCACGGGTATCGCCTAAATCAAAAAACTCTTTCCTGTCAATTAAACGGCAAGAACATCGGTGAATGTCTGGACATGCAGCTGGACGAGCTGAAATTGTTTTTGGAACAGCTGCAGCCTAAAGAAACTCGGCAAGTCACAGAAAAAATAATCCAGCAGCTGGATTATTTTTGTCAGGTTGGCTTAAACTACCTTAGCTTGTCGCGTGAAACCGGCACACTTTCTGGAGGAGAATCTCAGCGGATTAAACTGATTCGTTCAATCGGCAGCAGTCTATCTGATATGCTCTATATTCTCGATGAACCTAGCACAGGTTTGCATCCACAGGATATGCAGGCCATCGGACAACTGATACATGCAATCAAAGCAAAAGAAAACACGCTGCTCTTAATTGATCATGACCCTACAATCATTGAGCTGGCTGACACTGTTTATGAGTTAGGGCCTGGAGCAGGGCTTCATGGCGGCGAGCTGATTGGCCAGGGACCTTATACAGAATGGGCCGCTCGTCAAAAACAGCAGCCCAGCTTAAAAAGAGCAAAGCGGCCTGTCAGTAAAGAGAAATACTTCTTTGCAGAAAAGATTTCAAAAAATAACGTCGTTGAGGCCTCTGTAAAACTGCCGTTAAATCGACTTTTAGCAATCACTGGTGTAGCAGGATCTGGGAAAAGCTCTTTTGCAGAAGGTTTGCGGGAAAAGTATGGTGATTTGATTTTTTACGTTAATCAAAAACGGCTGCGTACAAGCAGCCGCTCCACTATGGCATCTTATATTGGTATTTTAGATGATATCCGCAAGCTGTTCAGCAAGGAAAATAAAGTGCCCGCTGGTTTATTCAGCTTTAACGGCAAAGGAGCCTGTCCAGTTTGTAAAGGGAAAGGATATATCGAAACTGAGCTTGCTTTCCTCGAAGCTGTACGAGCTGACTGCGAGCTGTGTCACGGTACAAAATTCAAACAGGAATCTCTTACTTATTTTTACCAAAGGAAATCAATTTCACAGGTATTGAGTTTATCTATTGAAGACAGCGAATCCTTCTTCAATAATCAGGAAAAAATCAGAAAGAAAATACACTGGCTAAATGAGATTGGCTTAGGTTACCTAACGCTCGGACAAACACTAGATACTCTATCCGGCGGTGAACTTCAGCGCTTGAAGCTTGCCTGCAATTTGGACTGTTCAAACAAAATCATTATTTTGGATGAACCAACCAGTGGTTTAAGCTATAAAGATACCCAAGCTCTTTTAAATGTATTTGAAGAGCTTCTGAATAAGAACAACACCCTATATGTAATCGAACACAACACTGCCATGATTCGCTTAGCAGACTGGATGATTGAATTCGGCCCTGGCTCTGGCAAAAACGGCGGACAAATTCTCTTTGAGGGAACACCTGAATCAGCTGTAAATCACCCTCGTTCAATTACAGGGCGCTATTTATCTGACTAAACATAAAAATAAAAACACCTCGATGATTTCAGTTTTCACTGAGTCCTTCGAGGTGTTTTTTAATCTATTAAGAGTTCCAGATAAGTCTCATTTGTGTGAAGTATCCGGAAACGAATCGTTGAACAAATCTGGTTCCCTGCAGTAGTACTGGTATCATCACAAGTGCCGCTAAAGCCAGAAGCAGGGATAAGGCAAAATTGAGAATCATAAAATGCTGCAGCCCAACTATAAAAGCTCCGACTACTAAGACTGGTGATACCGCAAACATTGCTAATGAGAACCAAGCACTTGCAAGCAATACATATACCGTAAACAACGCCCAAGAAGTAAATAATACATTAAACAAAACTACACCGATTTTTTTCATTTTTAAACATCTCCGTTCGCTTTTTTTATTAGTATAACAGAGCAAACTAGAAACGTTATCCAGCTACGAACTGATTTTCCTATCAGCCTTAAGGTCCATTCCTTCTCCAATAAAAGACCTAGCGAATTAAAAAAAGGGACTGTGACATTAGTATGCCTCAGTCCCTTAAATCCGGATAAACGGTGTTTCAGAAGTAACTTCTTCGACAATAAGGCGGAAATTCGCAAAAATTTATGGAACAATTTTCGGAATTTCCGCCTTATTGCTTGAAGCTGAACACTTCTGTCACAACCTCGTCTGTTCTGCTGCCTTAGCTTTAACAGTTACAATTATTTTGTGATTGTGTATTCATCAATCACTTCGTAGCCGGCAGTTCGCACTGTAACCTTTAATGCAGAATCTGTAACCTCAACTGCAGAAAAGACTGTATTCTCAGGATAATTCTCTTTTCCTGTAATATCTTTAACATTTGGGCCCCATAAAACATCGGTCCAGTCTTTGCGGGATTCCATCTTGTACGTTTTCTTCCCACTATTTCTAGAAACCATATAGATTGTTCCATCTTCACTTGTTGAAATATTCCCGTGATCTGAAATAGTTTTATTTGGCACACTATTTTTAATTGGGTAGCTGCGAATATAGTTATGATCATGGCCAGATAGAACCAGATTGACACCTAAATCTTCCATCACAGGAACCAATTTCTTCTTAATATTTTTTGAACTCAATGAACCACTGGAAGAACTAGTCCATTTTCCGCCATAAGGACTCTTATGGAACGCCACAACGATAAATTTATCTTGTCCTTTTTCAGCAACTTCCTTTTTCATCCATTCAATCTGTTTATCCAGTTCTTTATCTGAATCATGATTTGAATTCAGGTTAAAGAATAGCGCATTTCCGTAAACATAGGAGTAGTTCAATGGGAAGCCATTGACATTATCTACACTGAAGGTATTTTGATAAAATACTTCGTTAGAAGAAGAGCTCCCTTCATGATTTCCTAATACTGGCAAGAATGCCGTTGAAGCAAACGTATTGCCTGCTGCATTGAAGAAGCTGGTGAAATTCGCTTCATTTGGTGTCTCCACCATATCTCCTGTATGAATAATAAATGGTGCTTCCGGGTACATTCCCAAGGCTTTATTCAAGGTATTGCCAAAATATGGTGCATATCCGTCTAGTGAGCTTTGAGAATCAGCCAAATGAATAAAGGTGAATGGTTCTGCTTTCTGACTCTCTGTTTTAAAGCTGAAAACATCACTATAATAGGTCGTAACTGAACCAGTCTTTGGATTTGTATAATAGTTACGCAAGCGATACTCATACTTCGTACCTGGAGTCAAACCTATCAGTTGTACCTTATTCACATTGTATTTTGTGAGGATACTTTTATTCTTAGTTGAAGTACCCGTGAATTCCATAGTATTTTCTGCTGTAAACTCTTGACCTGCTTCAACAACTTCAATCGCTGCTGAATTAAGTGTTGCATCAGATTGCCATGTAATTGAACGCGTTGTTTTCGAATCTGAACCAAAACCATTATTTACACCCAGCGGTATTAGCTGGCGGCTCTCTCTTTCCGGCGTATCCTTCCGGTTGATTTCAAATTGATCAACAACTTGTCCATTAACTGTATATGCTGTTACTTCAATTTTTTCAGCAGTTACCTGAATATTACTGTACATTTTGTAGTCAGCAGCTTTTTTTACAGTACTGCTGCTGTAGTTGCTGGCTGTCTTAATCCATTCTCGACCAGTTGCGCCATTCTTTTGCTCAGCTCCGGAAGCACCTGGTGATAGGTAGATAACGCCATCTTTATGAGCAATTTCTGTGCTTCCCGGATAATCGGAAAGTACTACACTCTTAGAAATCGGATATGAGCGAATATATGCATCATCATTCCCTTGAATCACCAGATTTACTCCAGCTTCATCAAAAGCAGCTGCCAGCTTTTTATTAGCCGAGCTTACTGTTGAAGAACTGCCGTAAATACTGTTTCCCACACTAACAATAATCCATTTACTTTGACCTTTGGTTGCAACTTCTTTTTTCAGCCAGCTAATATGATTTTCAATATCTTTTGTACCGGTCAATTGACTGTTAACATTTAGGAATAAGGCATCTCCATAAACAAATGAATAGTTGCTAGTATCATTACTAACACCAGTCAAATTATAATTAAGCTGGAAAAGCTTGTTTGCAGAACCCTTGGAAATTGTATTTGGCACCAAAGGATACTGATCAAACGTATTCTGCGCTAACCCAAAATAACCATTCCAATGCTTTTCATCGGTCAATGTACTATTGGCCTTTCCTGTATGCATAATAAATGCTGATTCAGGAAACTTGTTCACTGCCGTAGACAATGTCACACCAAAATAGTTTTGGTAAGATGAAGTACTGCGGTAATTGCCGTCTGCTGCCGCAACAAAAGAGAAGTTTGTAACTGCTCCCTTCGTTTCAAATGAATATTCTTTCGAAACAGCTCCTGTGTTTTCATCGACAACACGATAATGATACAGGGTTTGCGGCTTCAAGCCTTCCACTACAGCTTTGTGATAGCCCACTCGACTATTTGCCGTTGTCGCCGCTGCAGTCTTGCCATTGTGCCCTTTATCAAAGCTTTCCCCATCCTGATAATAATAAATAACTGTTTTCGGTTGAGGAACACTACTGGATTTCACAGCCTCTGTCTGATAATTCAAATAGGCAGTTGTACCAATATCATCTCTTAATACTTGGTTGAGATTATTGACAACCAGTTCCTGTTCCTCTGCATAACCATTGGAAGCTGTTAAACTAAATGAAAAAATAAGTGTAACAGCAAGCATTAATTTTGCCAGTTTTTCTTTATAAAACTTCATTCTCCCACACTCCTTGCCCTAATAATTTAGACTACTAACCAACTCAATTATAACATGCAAAAACTTTTTAGCTTATCAGGTTTTCAGCTGGTTTAGGAAAAAAATGAGAAAATGAACCCCTTATAGATGAAGATATATTTTTCTTTTAAAAATTTTATAGACTATATCCAAAGGCTGTTAAATATAGATTTTAAATAACAATAAATAAAATATTTTTATAGAATATTTCAACATATATTCTTTCACCGGTGTTGCAGAGATATAGTCAGAATAATCTGAAAACACCAACCTGCTGAAAATGAAAAAGGAGAATTTTTAGAATGGCTCTAAAATCAAGCTTTTTACTATACTAATCAAAGTTTTTGCTGGTTCATTTGGTTTTCTCAGATAAAGAATCAAAGGTGATTGCAGAAAACCATTTCTGAAAAGATGTTTTTACGTTATACTCATCCACGCGCTAGTCCTTTTTATTGGTCTTGGATAAGTCATCCAAGAGTAGTATAAAGGACTTTTTTGTCTATGAATAGTTATGCTTCACAAAGCGGTACAAATGCCTGAGCATCCCAACTTTTGCTTCCTTAACCAGTCTGATTTGTACTTTCTTTTCCATAACTCTCCTTCTTTCGTCCGGACACTTATTAGACATCTATCCAGACAGAAAAGTTTCAAATAAAATTTATTTTTTAGCTAAAAAGTATAATTTCTTAAAAAAAAAGTAACACGAGGATATCTCGACTGCTTTTGATAGGACATACTCATATTTTGTAATTAGCTGACTCATGCGATTGAAACTAGATAGATTATACCTATTCTTTATATGATTTTGGCAAAAAACATCTATATAACTATAAAAAAAGAATCAATAATAATTCATGCTGATGGAATCGCAAAAAAGAGTTTGGGACATAAGAAAATACCCGAACTCTTCTTTCTCTAAAATCCGAATAAACGGCGTTCCAAAAGTAGCTCTCTCGGAAATAAGTCGAACTATCTCAAAAATATGAAAAGCTATTTTCGGATAATTCGTCTTATTTCTCGGAGCTAAACACTTTTGTCTCGACCTCATCCATTTATCTGATTTGTATTTTACAGGAGAATTACGACTGACTCTTTGTAGAATCTCGGACGATTAATTCCGGTAAAAAACGCCGATAGCCTTGGCTTCCTCCATTTTCTTCAATCTTTTTAACCAGCATCTCTCCACAGACCTCACCCATTTTGACGATTGGCTGCTTAGCTGTTGTTAGTTTTGGCGAGCTCACCTGATCCAGGAAAACACCATCAAAACCGATAATCCCGTATTCTTCTGGTATTTTACCACGACTATTGGAAATTCCCCGTTCAATTCCTATTGCCAGCCGGTCTGAGCTGCAGATAAAGCAAGTATTTGGTGAAAGTGTTTCCCAATATGCTTCGATAAATAATTGACTAAGCGTCGAACGATTATTAAAACGTTCAATTCTGCCGGTTTTTCCGCTAGCCTCCATTGCTTGCAAATATCCTTGTTCCCTAGACTGTTCAAAGGATTCATTCACATCAATACCTATATAAATAATTTCATCATAGCCGCAGGCGATTGCATAATTAGTAGTCATTTCCGTACCGTAATGATTATCGCTGTCTACAAAATCAATTCCCTGACTGTTCTCGCCAAACAATACAACTGGTTTATCCAAGCTTTTAATCCAGTCAAAATCGTGGGCGCGAAAACCAGTAATGATGTATCCGTCACAGGTTCCAGTGTCAAAGCCATCCTTTGTTACCAGCTGTAATGAATAATGTGCTTTACCAACTGCTCTAGCAATCCCCATCAGCAGATTCATATAGTAAGGCTCTGTTGTATCAATCTCTTCCAAGATAAAGAGTTTAATAATCTGGGAGCGGTTTTTGACCAGTGCTTTGGCTGCAATATTTGGATGATAGTCCAGTTCCTTCATCGCTTCATAAACTAATTCCTTTAATTCTTCCGTCACTTTTTCCGGATGATTGATTACTCTGGAGACGGTCATTTTGGACACATTTGCCAGTTTAGCTACGTCAGATAGTGTGGTCACATCGTTCACCTCTTCCCAGTTGGCTAGTTACTTAGATTAGCCGCATTTCTTTTCTTCTATTATACATGAGAAGCTGCTTTTATACACGAACCACCAGAGCATCATATGGCTCCAGATTCAATAGCTTAGCATTGGAAATGGGGGCAGTCCGATTGCTGATAATCTCCTCTTTTACAGTATCCTTTAACAGGAAATCTTGTGCTGTGTCTGAAAGATTGGCAACAATCAGCCATTTTTCTCCCTTGTATTCTCGATAATAGGCAAAAACCTCCTCTGCCGTATCAGGAATCAATGCATAATCGCCCCAAACAATCAGAGCATGCTCTTTTCTCAGCTGAATCAGCTGTTGGTAAGTATAAAAAATAGATTCAGGATTTTCAAGGGCCCGTTCTACATTCACAGAAGGATAGTTTTCGTTTACCGGCAGCCACGGTTTTCCAGTAGTAAATCCAGCATTTGAAGAGCTGTTCCACTGAATTGGCGTGCGCGCATTATCCCGCCCTTTAGCATTAATTGAACGCAGCAGCTCATCTTTTGTATAGCCTGCTGCCAGTCGCTCATGGTACATATTGATACTTTCAATATCCTGAACTTCCTCAATAGAAGCAACCGGTCGATTCGTCATACCGATTTCTTCCCCTTGATATATATATGGTGTCCCCTTCATCATGTGCAGTAGAATTGCAAACATTTTACCGCTTTTTTCCCGATAGTTCTGGTCGTTCCCCCAACGGGAAATAATTCGAGGTAAATCATGATTATTCCAAAACAAACTGTTCCAGCCCTGATTTCCAAGAGCGGTCTGCCATTTAGATAGTACTTCCTTCAGTTTCTTTTTATCCAACGGCTGTAAGTCCCACTTATCTTTTCCCTCTTGCTGATCCAGTCCCATATGTTCAAACTGAAAAACCATGGATAGCTCCTGACGATTGGGATCAGAATACAGCTTTGCGATTTCAGGCGTAGCCCCCCAGGTTTCACCTACCGTCATTACATCATATTTTCCGAAGCTGGCCTGATTCATTTCTTGAAGATATTCATGAAGCTTAGGTCCATTTCCCGTGATTTCCTGATCCGGCTGTTTACCAATCAAATCAATAACATCCATGCGAAAACCGCCAATACCTTTCTCCAACCAAAAGTTCATCATGCTGTATACTTCTTGACGGACTGAAGAATTTTCCCAGTTTAAATCCGGCTGCTTTTTGCTGAACAAATGAAGGTAATACTGACCTGTTGTCTCATCCAACTGCCAGGCACTGCCGCTAAAAATAGAGCGCAGTTCATTAGGTGCTTTTCCTGCTGCGGGATCCCGCCAAATATAGTAATCCCGATAAGGATTATCTTTAGTCTTCCTAGACTCAATGAACCACTTGTGTTCGTCAGAAGTATGATTCACTACCAAATCCATAATAATTCTGATATCTGCTTCTTTTGCTTTATCAATCAGTTCTTCCATGTCAGCCATCGTACCAAACTCATGCATAATATTCTGATAATCACTGATATCATAGCCATTATCGTCATTAGGAGACTGGTATACTGGGGACAGCCAAATTGCGGTTATACCTAATTTTTTTAAGTAGTCAAGTCGGGAAATAATTCCCTGAATATCTCCAATTCCATCCCCATTGCTGTCTTGGAAACTCCTTGGATAAACTTGATAGACAACTGCCTGCTGCCACCATTTCTGATTTTGTCCGTTTTGATTTCCTACTTCTGTTTCTTCCATCGTTTTTCCTCCGCTGTTTATTAATTACCCATATCAATCTGATAAGTTCGTGCTTCAAATGGGGCTAGGGTATCTGTCAGCGGCAAATCCTGCGCTGCCTGATAATTGCTTAGAACCAGCTGAGCTTTTTCAGACAGCTGCTTCATATGTTTTGGTATTTGGTAACTAGCCGGCTGCTCTGAAAGATTTACCAGCACCAAAAACACTGCTTCCTCATTTCTTCTTGTATACACATAGAGCTGCTCATGCTCAGGTAAAATCTCTTCAAAGCTGCCATAGACCAGTGCTGAATGCTGTTTACGCAACCGAATTAGCTTCTGATAGAAATAGAAAACAGAATCAGAATCTGCTAAAGCTGCTTCAACGTTAATTGTCTGCTTGTTGGGATTCATACGAAGCCACGGCTCTGTATTTGAAAAGCCGGCGTATTGATCATTACTCCATTGCATCGGTGTTCGCGAATTATCTCTAGTAATGGCATTTACAGTCGCTAAAGCTGTTTCTTCAGATTTTCCGGCATCCTGCAGTTCACGGTATAATTGCTTTGAATCCAGTGTGTTGATTTCTTCAATGCTTTCAAAAGGCATATTCGTCATCCCAAGCTCCTGCCCCTGATAAATAAACGGTGTTCCCTGCAGGAAGAAATACATCATTGCCAACGCCTTAGCAGAAATCTCCCGATATTCTTCTGAGTCATTACCAAAAACAGATACGGATCTGGGAACATCGTGATTTTCCATATAAAGTGCGTTCCAGCCTTTGCCGTCCAGTGCATATTGCCAGTTTGAGAGAGCCTTTTTAAATGCCTTAATATCAAAGTTTTTTTCTTGTTCCTGTTTCCAAAGCCCAATATGCTCAAATTCAAAAATCATATTGAAATAGCCGTCATCACCAGCCCATTGTTCTGCTTCAACTGCCTTAACCCCGCTCGCTTCTCCCACGGTCATAATGTCATATTCTTCAAAGACCTGCTTTAGTTCTTCTAGATAGTGCTCAATTCCTGGAATATTTTGATACCTCCCTGGAACATTTTCCAAAAGCGCCGGCAAATGATGGGCATCTTTGCGAATATGGGAGATTGCATCTACCCGAAAACCGTCAATTCCTTTATCCAGCCACCAGCGAATCATGGAAAAAAGCCTCTCTTTCAACTGCTCATTTTCCCAGTTAAAATCTGGCTGCTCTTTTGCAAAGGCATGAAAATAGTATTGCTCCGTTTTTTCATCATATTCCCAAACGGAGCCGCCAAAAATAGCCTGCCAATCAGAAGGCGGCTCTCCCTGAATACCATCTTTCCAAATATAATAGTCTCTATAAGGATTATCTTTGCTCGCTTTAGATTCTTTAAACCATTCATGCTGGTCGGAGCTATGATTAACGACTAGATCCATAATCAGCTTAATTCCCAGCTTGTGGGCTTCTGCCAAGAGTAAATCAAAGTCCGCCATCGTACCAAAATCTGCCATAATTGCCTGATAATCGCTGATATCATAGCCATTGTCCACATTAGGCGACTGATACACCGGATTTAACCAGATAAAATCAATTCCCAGTTTCTTAAGGTAGGGTAATTTTTCTCTGATACCATTTAAGTCTCCAATTCCATCATTATTACTATCTTTAAAGCTACGCGGATAAATTTGATACCCAACCGCTTCTTTCCACCATTTTTTCTTCATCAGCTTCCCCTTCTTTCAACTGGAAATAAACTAAAATCAGAGCACAAAGAGAATAATCTCATTTTGTGCTCTGACCTGCCTTTTCTATCCTCTATGCTGAAAACATCTGTTTAAGCACTTGTCATATGATTTTCATTAAATTAATGTTTTGTTATGCTTCGTATTTACTCAGCAAAACACATTTTCTTGCTTTCTACTACTCCCCCCAGAACTATTCGCAATCTATACTAATGATTGCTTTGCCAGTTCTTAATTAGCAATAGCTATCATTATTTTTGCTTAATAGGAACAATCACTGTTTGTTCTAAAAGATAGTCTTCCTCATAGATAGACAGCTGCTGTGTTGAGCCTTCAAGCAGCTCCAGCTGTATGTTATTCTGATCCACTTTAACTGAAATTAAGCCGCCACGGTAATTGATAGTAAAGGCGTAGCCTTCCCACATTTCAGGTAAGAATGGCGAGAAGCTTAAACTGTCATCAAAGGTGCGCATTCCTGCAAACCCCTGTACAATTGCCAGCCAGCTGCCGCTCATAGACGTGATATGCAGACCGTCATCTGTGTCATTATTGTAATTATCCAAATCGAGGCGTGCAGTTCGCTTATACAGCTCAACCGCTTTTTCTTCCTGACCAAGTTCAGCTGCTAAAATTGCATGGACACAGGAAGACAGCGAAGATTCATGAACCGTCATTGGCTCATAGAAATTAAAGTTCTTTTCCTTTTGTTCTGGGGTAAACTGATTTCCAAAGAAATAAATTCCCTGCAGAACATCTGCCTGCTTGATAAAGCAGCTTCTTAAAATACGATCCCACGACCAGTTCTGATTCAACGGACGGTCTTCCGGCTTCAGCATTTCTGCCGGCATCAAATCTTTATCGAGGAATGTATCATGCTGTACAAAAATATCAAGTTCTTCATCATATGGGAAATACATCTTTTCAGCAATGTCTTGCCACTGCTTGCGTTCTTCCCCAGTAACCAATAGTTCATGCTTGATTTCTGAAAGTGCCTGTTCATAGTGCTCCAGAGCATAGCGTAAACACCAAACTGCCAGATAATTAGTATACCAGTTATTGTTAACATTATTCTCATATTCATTTGGTCCTGTCACGCCATGAATCATATAACAATTATTTCTGGTTGAATAATGAACACGATCTGCCCAAAAACGGGCTACATTTACAACGACCTTCATTCCTTCGCCCAGTAAATAAGTTTTGTCACCTGTGTAGTTCGTATAATTATAAATTGCATGAATGATTGCACCATTACGATGAATTTCTTCGAATGTTATTTCCCATTCATTATGACATTCCACTCCGGTAAAGGTAACCATGGGGTATAAAGCCCCTTTTAGTCCTTGACGTTGAGCGTTAAGCAACGCACCATCCAGCTGTCTGGAACGATATTCTAATAGCTTGCGCGTTGTCTTTGGTTCTGTAACAGAGAGATACATGGGAACAATATAGGCTTCTGTATCCCAATAGGTTGCTCCGCCATATTTTTCTCCAGTAAAGCCCTTTGGTCCTACATTCAAGCGTTCGTCCTCGCCGTAATACGTAGAAAACAATTGAAACAGGTTAAAACGAATTCCCTGCTGAGCTTCATCGTCGCCGATAATTTCTACATCTGCCAGCTGCCAGCGTTTCTTCCAAGCTGCTGCTTGTTTTTCCAAGTGTTTATCAAAAGAATCTGCCAGACCTGTCTGCAGCGTTTCTTTCACGGCTTGAAGCTGCTCTGCTTCTGGAACGTCACGGCTTGTCGCAACAGCAACTGTTTTTTCCAATTCCAAGCTGGCTCCACTGTTTCCTTGCCAGATGAACCGTTCACCAATTACCAGTTTCTCACTAACTACTTCTCCTGTAAGTGACTGATTGAGCTGGTTTTTCATAGCTGTAGTCACCGTAAATCGAGGGATATCAAATGCATTTGGAATCGTCTGTGTTGTTAAAAAGCTGATTCCTTCAGCGTATGATCGTTCTCTTTCCTCCCAAAACATCTCCTCATAATTACTATCTTCATTGCGTACATCACCGTCCATTTTTGATACGAACTGAATTTCTGGTGTGCCTTTTAGAACTTCAGCTTTGATGCGTACAAATGCCAGTTCTTTATCTACAATACTAACAAACCGTTCAAAAGTAAAAGCAATTTCTGCCAAATCAGATTGATAGACAAAGCGACGGGTCAACAATCCATTTTTCATATCCAGTTCCATATAAAAATCAGCTACAGATTGCTCAGCCAAGTCTAAAGCTGTACCGTCAATAAAAATATCTACTGCGATAAAATTCACTGCGTTGATAACTTTTCCAAAATAGTCAGGATAGCCGTTTTTCCACCAGCCAACTCTTGTTTTATCCGGATACCAAACGCCTGCCAGATATAGTCCCTGATGAGAATCGCCGCTGTATGGCTCTTCAAACATCCCCCGCATTCCCATGTATCCATTACCGATGGAGGTCAAACTCTCCATCAGCCGCTTGTTTTCACGATCCAGTGTTCCTGTCGAGATTTTCCAAGGATCGATATCGAATAGTCGTTTATACATTTCAGCCCTCCAACCTGCTGCCCGTGCCTATTTCACAGCACCATCAGCAACACCTTTTATGATTTGTTTCTGCATGATAAAGTAGAAAATGATAACAGGCAATACGGCGATAACTAAACCTGCCAGTGCTAAGTGCCACTGTTTTGTATATTGTCCAAAGAAGAAAAACATTTTAAGTGGAATTGTTTGAGTCGTTGGTGAATTAATTACCAGCGATGGTAGTAAATAGTCATTCCAAATCCACATTGTATTTAAAACTACAACAGTCACTGTGGTTGGCTTCAGCATGGGAAAGATGACCTTCCAAAAAACCTGAAAACGATTCGCCCCGTCAATAATTGCCGCTTCATCCAATGCTTTGGGAATACTCTTCAATGCTCCATGATAAAGGAAAATTGACATACTTGCACCAAAGCCAAGATACATAAAAATTATTCCTGCTTGATTCAGCATCTGTGCTTTCCCGAAAATGGAAATCAGCGGAATCATTACAGATTGAAAAGGAACCAGCATAGCTGCAACAAAAACCATAAAGATAAAGGTACTCAGCTTTGTCTGCATCCGTTCTAATGCATACGCGCAAAGAGCTGAGAAAATCACAATCACTGTCACACTGAGTATAGTAATCAGTAATGAGTTAAATAAGGTTTTAATAAAATCCAATTGAGTGAATGCTTCCGGGTAATTAGCCCAAGTAAAAGAATCTGGAATACCCAATGGATTGGTGAAAATTTCCTGCTTGGATTTAAATGAGTTGCTTATCATCAGATAGAAAGGAATCAGCCAAATCAAACCCAAAAGAATTCCTAAGAGCATGCGCACTAACCGACTTCCTGCTTTTTGTTTCTCCATTAGACTTCAACCTCTTTTCTCTTCGTCAGATAAACCTGTGCCAGTGAAATAACAGCTACAATGATAAAGAAGATAACTGCTTTAGATTGTGCATAGCCCATTTTATTTTCAACAAACGCACTATTATAAATATTCATGGCAACCATTTGTGTTGAATTATAAGGTCCACCATTTGTTAAAGATAGGTTTTGATCATAAAGCTTAAAGCTGTTGGACAGGGTCATAAACAGACTAACAGTGAAGCCGGGCATAATCAATGGGAATTTCACATGCCAAAATTTCTGCCAAGCCGTTGCGCCGTCTAAGTCAGCGGCTTCCAGTAATGCATCATCCACATTTTGCAAATAAGAGATGTAGATCACCATGATGTAGCCTGACATTTGCCAACACATTACGATAACCAATGCCCAAAACCCGGTCTGCGTAGTAGAGAGCCAGGTTTTCAACCCTTCATTGCCTATCGCATCACCGATTGCGCCAAACGCATTAATAAAGATAAACTGCCAGATAAATCCTAAAATAAGTCCGCCAATCAAGTTAGGCATAAAGAAGACCGTTCGTAGTATATTGGCGCCCTTGAATTTGCTGGTAACCAACATGGCTAGTCCTAGCCCAATAATATTAATTAAAATAATTGAAACAACAGCAAATTTAATCGTAAAGCCGATTGCTGCCCAGAAACCGCTGTCGGAAAGTAAATTCACATAATTTTCCAGACCAATGAATTCTCCTCTTGCTACCGCATCCCAATTTGTAAAAGAATAATATACACCATACAAAAACGGTACAACAACGACTAATGTTAGTGCCAGCACAACAGGTGCGGCAAACAGATAAAACCAGGTTTTCTTTTGATGTTTCACTTGTGGTCCCTCCCTTATGTAAAAGCACGAGAGATGTAGTGATTGTCTCCCGTGCAGCTGTTGAATAGATTCATTCGCTTATTTACGCTCTGAAGCCCATTTATCCTGTGCTGTTTTCAATACTTCTTCCCAGCTTGCTTCACCGGCAACATATTTTTGGATTTGTGCACCTAAGGTTTGTTCGCCCCAGCCTGCAGGATAACCCATGAAGATCCAGCCAGTAGTTTTACCTTCTGTATAGTATGTGTAGACGTCTTTAGATAGTGGATCAGAAATCTTTTCTGTATCATAGCCTTCGTAGGCAGGTACAAATTTAAAATCTTCCAGAACAATTTTCTTACCTTCATCTGATGTGTACAGATAATCAAGGAAATCTTTAGCTGCCTGCACTTCTTCATCAGAACCGTTTGGATTTACTCCCCAGTACATTGGTACGCCGACTGGGATTGTTCCTTCCGTTACACCGTCAATTGGAATTGGCAGTAAACCAATATTTTCATTAGCTAATTCTTCATCAATTCCTTCAATTGTTGGATATACCCAATTTCCTTGTTGAGTCATTGCAACTTTACCATTTGAAAACAGCTGTTCAATTTGTTGAGAGTAGTCTAAGCTGTTTGTCGGCTGAACAGAGTATTTATTAGAGATATCAATATATTTCTTAAACTGATCACCATACGAAAATTCAACTTCTTTTGCTTCAAATGCTTTCATCACATCGTTGTCAAATTCAGCGTTCAGGAATGCATTGGACGAATGTAGTCCAGTAATCCACTGTTCTTTTGCTGCTAAAGCAAAAGGAGCATCAATCCCTAGTTCCTCTTTCTTTGCTTCCAGTGTTTTTGCTGCGTCTTCTAAGTCTGTTAACGTTGTGATATTTTCTGCATCAATTCCAGCTTTTTTGAATATTTCTTTATTGTATAGAACACCGTAGCCTTCAATATTATACGGAAGTCCCAGAACTTTGCCATCCTTTGTTGCACCAGTTAAAGTACCTTCCAATGCTTGTTTCGCCGATTCAGTATCACTTAAATCCGTTAGGTTATCAATCCACATATTCACATCTTCCGGACCGCCTATATTATAAATGTCGGGCTCATTGCCAGATGAGAATTTGGATTTCAATGCAGCTCCATAATCTGAACCGCCGCCGACTGTTTCAACATTGATTTTCACATCAGGATTTTCTTCCTCATATTTTTTTGCCAGTTCTTCAAACTGATCCTTAAACTCTACTTTAAATTGGAAAATATCAATTTGCGTTTTATCTGCTGCTTTACTGTCGCCTGAACCGCCAGATGAATCAGATGCATTGCCGCATGCAGCCATACCTAATACCAATCCTGATGCCAATAAACCTAAACCAATTTTTTTCCAGTTTCTTTTATTCATTTTGGTCCCTCCAGAGTTTTTATTTACACCATCATTGTGCAATCGATTGCGTTGTTTTGCAAGCGTTTTTATGATGTTACCGATAACAAGATGAATTTAGTCTTTTTTTCAGCTATATAAAGAGTATTATTCTGTACTATTACTTTTTTGAAGAGCATATTTCAAAAATAAAAATCTATTAATTAATGCAATCGTTTTTTTGTAAAATAAAAAAACGAAGCTCTGTTTACGCTTCGCTCTTTTTATTTTACTCTGCTTTCGATAGCTGTCTTTTACAACCACTATCACACCTCTCTAATTAAACAAAGGGTTTCGGTATGCTTTCTTTTTCCCAATCATTTGTAGTCTTTTTTACCTTTTTGTACACTGGTTTTCTCATAGCAATTACTTTTAAACAGTTTCGCAGACTTATTCTGCTCCACGTATACGATTAATAATCGTTTCCTTGTTGACTAAATTTGTTGTAGCAAACGTCAATATCAGTTGAACTGAAAATACCAAAGTTACCAGCAGCAGAACCTGCAGCAATGGATACTGATAAAATTTGATTTGCATTAAGCCATTTTCTGCAGCATGCTTGTAAGCCAGATATCCTAAAAGACTTCCAAGTCCTACAGACAGACCAGAAATACCCAGTGCATAAAAAATGCCTTCTAGCTGCAGCATTTTTCTCATTTGACGCCCAGACATGCCGATTGCCTGCATAACACCCAGCTCTTTTTTTCGGGATAAAATACTATCGATAGTTGTATTGATTAAGTTCATGATTCCAACAATTCCCAGAACAAAAAGGATACCATAACCAGCTCCAGTCGTCATCGCTGTTGCACTACGCCACTTCTCCTGAACTGCTTCAAAGTCGTCTAATTCAAAAGCTTCATGCTCTTTAGAAATCGCCTCAAGGGATGCTTGAACAGCAGAAAGTTGATTTTTCTCAGCATAAATATCGTACGTATTCGTTAAATTAGTAGTGGTCAGCTTCGACAATGCCTGATTTGAAGTGATAAATGTTCCTTGTCCGCTTTGTCCATTGGTCAAATCTGCTTTGGCAATCAGGGTCATTTTCTTTGTATAGCTGGAATCACCATCCTCTATAATCACTTCCAGCTCTTCTCCAACAGCAACCTCCGGATAGTTTTTTGAAAACCAGCTGTCAGCAATCAAAGTATTTCCTACACTCAGCTCATTAAAGCTTCCAGCTGATCCCTCTGTAATATTCTTTTTAATTTCATCAAACTCATCCTCATTAAATCCATAAATAGAAGAAGTTAACGGTTTATTTGTGAGATCATCCATAAGTGCAGGAATTTCCATGTTCAGCAGTTGATGCTCGTTTACTTTTTCTACACCGGGAATGTCTTCAATTCTCTTTTTCATTTTTTCATTCAGGGGGTTATTTTGTTGAATCGCTGACCACTCAAGCTCTGGATTCATTTTATTTCCCGCATGGTTGCTAATCATTAACCGGAAATCACCATTTATCTCATCTCGTGCGATTTGATCTGGATTCATGCAGCTGAAAATAGTTGCCATTGTGACGAACAAAATGCCTATTAACCCTAAAGAAATTACTGTAATCAAAGTTCTTTTTTTGTTTCTCAGTAGATTGGCTCCCACTAATTTTTCCAAAGATAAGCTGATGTACCCTCTTCTTTTTCCTTTGCTTCCTTCTTTTTGCCCTGTGTAATTCATTGCCTCCATTGGAGAAATCTTCGAAGCCAGACGCATTGGTTTTAGCGAAGAAATCAACACTGTTGCCAAACCAATTACAGCAGTTAACAGAAATACCCAAGGAATATAAATTTGAATTTCTCCATTCTCCAGCATCTCTTTTGATACCGCTGACAGCTCTGAGCCAGATAAAAACGAGAACATAATTTGTTTAAAGAAGAACAGAATCAGCAGCCCGCCCAACACTAACCCAGTTGGAATCGCCAACAGTGCAACAATCATATTTTCCAACAGAACAATCCGGTTGATCTGTCTCTTCGTTGCACCTAGAGCTTTCAGCTTCCCGAACTCCTGTACCTTGTTAATCAATGAGACATAATAAATACTATAGATAGTCAGCGCACCTGCTAATGAAATTATTAAAATCAAAACAGCCATTCCGCTAATAAAACTAGGATCTGTATAATTAGCAAATAAATATTCTGTATTTATAAGTATCGATGTCTCCGCGAGTCCAAAAGATTCACCAATCTTCTTCCCTGTTTCCTCAACCAAATCAACTGTTTTAGTATATTCAGGAGTTACACGAACCACTACGCGATACTGACGTTCTGCTTCCGGAATCAACGCTTTCATTATCTCCTCAGAAACAATCATCGAATACGCAGCTGCGCCGCTCGTCTCTTTTTCATCAGTCAATAGTCCACTCAAGATGAAATGCTCCGTGCGTTCAAAGCCCAGCCCCTCTGCATCAAACGGTTGAAAAGCAATGTCTATCTGATCGCCAACGACCGCGTTTGGGTATCCCAGTAACGCTAAACTTTTTTTTGACAAAACAACCTCTTTGTCTTTCTGCGGAAAAGAGCCTTCTACAGTCTTAATTTTATTCAGTTCTAGGGCCTGTTTATCTAAATACGTAACAAATAATTCACCAGTCCCCAGCTTTGCCGAACCGACATCTTGACGTACTCCTGCTTTTTCAATATCGGCATGTTCAACTAGCTGACTGGCCGTTTCTTCAGAGACACCACGATACATTGCATGCCAGGTAGGATACAGTTTATTTACAGCGGCATTTTGTGTATTTACCGCACCCAAACCAATAGTGACAATTAGCAATATTAGAATAGTAGTTAATATAATAGCTGTGCCGGATAGTAAGTTTTTTCCCCGGTTATATTTTGTATTTGCCCAGGCAACTGTCTTAATCATTTTAAATCACCCGCCCATCTTCAATACGGACCACTCTATCTGCCATCTGGGCAATCGATTCGTCGTGAGTAATCATAATGAGAGTTTGCCCATATTTCTCTACTGATTGCTTTAGTAAAGACAATACCTCTAGTTCAGTTTTCGTATCAAGATTGCCGGTTGGCTCGTCTGCAAGAATGATTGCCGGCTCAGCAGCAATCGCTCGGGCAATCGCTACCCTTTGCTGCTGACCGCCGGACAGTGTACTTGGCAATGCTTTTTTTCTCTGATCCAATCCAATTTTTTCAAGTAGCTCATTAACAAATCCTTCATTTACCTTTCGTCCATCTAACCCCAGCGGTAATACAACATTTTCCCAGACATTTAAAGAAGGAATCAAATTATAGCTTTGAAAGATAAATCCTATTTTACGGCGGCGGAAAACTGCCAGCTCTTCATCCTTCATGGCAAACACACTTTTTCCATCAATATAGATTTCCCCAGAGTCAGGGCGGTCCAATGCTCCAATTAGATTGAGCAGAGTACTTTTCCCAGATCCGGATTTTCCAATAATTGCAACAAACTCCCCTTTTGAAACCTGTAGGTTTGTTTGATCTACCGCTTTAATCACTGTACTTCCATCATTATATTCTTTCACTAATTCATTAATTTTCAATACCATTATTATTCCCTCTTTTCGTTCTTGTTGCTTTCAGTATAGAGAAGGAATCTTGCAGTTTCATTTCAGTTTTCTTAACAGAACTGTAAGAAAGCTGTTATTCAGTCAAAGGGATTGTTAATTGTACTTTTGTGCCCTTTGGTTGTCTATTTTTAGTAAGAATCACACCGCCCTGCTCTTCGATAATCTTACGTGCTAAATACAGACCCACACCAGAACCTTCCTTTTCAAGAATCTCAGTAGCACTGC
Organism: Enterococcus sp. LJL51; assembly: GCF_054871795.1. Classification (NCBI taxonomy): domain Bacteria; kingdom Bacillati; phylum Bacillota; class Bacilli; order Lactobacillales; family Enterococcaceae; genus Enterococcus; species Enterococcus sp. LJL51. Next base: position 186,071 of record NZ_JBTXLW010000005.1, read on the forward strand.
CTCGATAGAAGCGCTGATAAATAAGATTGATTTCTTCTTCTGGAATCCCTACTCCTTCATCCCGCACTTCAACCAATACATAACTAGGCAGGTAGGTTCCAATTACCTGAATTGTGGTTTCCTTCGGACTATATTTAATTGCATTTTCTAAAATATTTCCAATCGCTTCAATTGTCCATTTTCTATCCGCCATTATCTGTTGATCCTCTGTTAGCACTACTTCAATTTCTATATCCTTAGCAACAGCCTTCATAATAAGACTATTAACTACTTCTGTAATCAATTGTTGAAAGGAGTACGGCTTCATGTCCAAATCAATTAGACCTGTTTCTAAATGAGACAAATTAGCCAGCGAGTCCAGCATTAAATCCAACCTATCTACTTGGGCAACTCCTTGTGTAATAAAACGGCTGCGCTCCTCTAGCGTGAAATCTCCTGAGGCAGCAATTTCCATACTCATTTTTAGAGATGCAACTGGTGTTTTCAGCTGGTGCGCAATATCTGTAATCACTGATTTAACATGCCCGTCTTCTTTATATTTTCTTTGCAGCAATACACTATTTCGCCTGAGCTCTTCTTGAATTTGTTCGTTCAGTTCAGCCATTTCCTTTTTAATCCGCCGATTATCCTGCAGACTTTTGCACAGCAGTAACAACCAGAAAAGCACGGCAAGGACTAAAACTGACATTGTATACAATATAAAACGCCAAATACTTTTCTGCTGGCGAGTCCGCTCTAGTTGATAACCATATTTCGCAGCCAACCGCTGTCCTTCAGCAACCTTTTCTTGATTAACTGGGGCTTCAAAACCATTAATCACCGTTGCCTCATTCAGCTTTTCAACTGAAGAGAAGGTACCTAACGCATGATACATATCCAGAGCTGTCGCCCGCTTCAACGACATAAAGCCCCAAAACAGCAACAGAATAACTACTATTGTCCCAACTATAAAACTGGCTATTAGAATTTTTGGACGTCGCCGATCCATATATAGCCAACTCCTCTCACTGTCTTGATTTTCTCTTTTCCTATTTTTTGCCGTAGCCGACTGATATTTACAGAAATTGTATTGCTGTCTACATAGTCGCCTTTATTATCCCAAATTTTTTCAAGCAGCTGTTCCTGAGTCAAAATCTGTTTAGGATTTTCCATAAAATAAATCAGCATCTGCATTTCCGTCTTACTCAACTGTGTCAGCTCCGATTCTAAAAAGACCTTCATCTCAGATATATGAAGCCTAACATCTCCCGAAGACAGAATCTTGGCCCCATCATTTGAAAACCGTTTCATTAAAGTATTGACCTTAGACAATAGAACCATCAGGCTGAATGGTTTTGTAACATAATCGTCTGCTCCTTGCTCATAGCCTAAAACGATGTCATACTCTTGATTATAAGAGGTCAGCATAATAATAATCACACTGGAATACTGGCGTATTTTACGACAAAAGTCTAAACCGTTTCCATCTGGCAATGAAATATCACTTAATATCATATCTATTTCTTCCGCAGCAAATATTTGTTCTGCGCTGCGAACTGTTTTACACGGGAATACCTCATACCCCTCTTTTTCCAGACACAGGGTGATTCCCTGGTTTAAATTCAAATCATCCTCTAGCAATAAAATCTTTTTCATGTTCTTCTCCATCCCCAATTTAATTACATTCGTTATCTTAAACTATAGCAAAAAAAGGGCTGATTGGCAGTACCTATTTTAATAAAAATGAACATAAAAAAACAATTTTTCTGTTTTTTATTGTTGACAGTACTTTTTACTCCCGTCGGCACATGATTCTCATTCCTTTTCTTTAAAACACTCAATCAACACAGCTTTGCCATTTGATTTTTAACTTAAATTTATACTAAAGGGCTTGTTTTAATACCCAAAAAGGCGTTAAATATGTGAAGTATATATAGCGTACTTTATCCTTATGGTATTAACCAGCTCAACTGCATTGCTATTATTTTGTTTTTTTGATCTATCATTACTTTAATAGAAATTATTTATATTGAGGAGCTTACTATTTTATGGAACATTTTTTGCCTAATTCCGTTCTACAAATGAGCACCATTTTTTTATCGATTGTTATTGAAGCTTTTCCTTTTGTTTTGCTAGGTTGTTTGATTTCCGGAGCCATTCATGTTTTTCTGACACCCGAACGAGTAATTCGACTACTCCCCAAAAATAAAGTATTAAGCATCTTTTTGGGAAGCATTCTGGGTTTTTTCTTCCCTTCCTGCGAATGCGGGATTGTACCTATTGTTCATCAATTTTTAAAGAAAAGCGTTCCTGACTACACTGCTTTTGCTTTCATGCTGACAGCACCAATTATCAATCCGATCGTCCTGTTTTCCACCTACATTGCCTTTGGAAATTCTGTTCAGTTTGTTCTTTGGCGGGTTGCCGGTAGCTTTCTCATTGCTTTTGTGGTTGGCGGTTGGCTGGCATTTTTCAACAAGGAATCAATTCTTTCCTTTGAAGAAATATTGGAAGCACCTGACTGCTCAGTAAATGCCTCAGAAATCAACCCTAAAAAAGAGCCTCTGTTTCATAAAATGAGTCATGTACTCACCCATGGTATCGACGAATTTTTTGATACCGGACGCTACTTAGTTATTGGCGCGCTACTGGCAGCCTCCATGCAGACCTACTTACCTACTTCTGCAATTTTACAATTGGGCCATACAAAGCTGTTAGCTATCTTAGTTATGCTGTTTATCGCTTTTACCCTATCCCTGTGTTCAGAGGCTGATGCCTTTATCGGTTCTTCTCTGCTTAGTCTCTTTGGCTCAGGTCCAGTTGTCGGTTTTCTAGTCTTTGGACCGATGGTAGATATCAAAAATCTACTGATGATGAAACGCTACTTTAAACTGTCATTTATTGTTAAGCTGATTGCTTTAATCACTATTCTAACAGCATTTTATGCTTACTTTATCTAAGGAGGATTTTTCATGACTCGGTTTATTATTTTTGCCGGCTACGCTTTACTGATGATGTCATTGCAGCTTTCTGGAAAGCTAAATCAATATATCAACACTCATTACCGCTACCTAGCTATTTTATCAATGGTGCTCTCTTTATTTTTAGCAATCATTCAACTAATCTCTTGGACTAGAGAAGATAAATCTGGTTCCTATAAACAGCTACAGGATCATGAAACTGAGCATCACCATTCACTAAAGCCCTATCAACAGATTTTTGCTTATATTCTACTGGCATTGCCGTTAGTCGTTGGTTTTGTTTTTCCGACAGTTAGTCTGGATACCACAATTGTCGAAGCAAAGGGTTTTCAATTTCCTTTAAGCCAAGAGGCGACTGGAGATCCTGATATGCAGACTCAATACCTGAAACCAGATACCAGTATTTATTTTGATAAAGCTGATTACGACGAACAGATGAATCAGCTGATGGCTGAATATGCAGATAATCAGGTGCTGACCATCACAGATGAAAATTATTTAGAAATAGTCGAACTAATTTATAACTTTCCCAGTGAATTTCAGGGAAAATCTGTCTCTTACAAGGGATTTATCTTTCACTCCAATCAAGAATCAGAATCAGACACCTTTGTTTTCAGATTCGGAATTATTCATTGTGTAGCTGATGCTGGAGTCTTTGGTTTGCTGACCCGCCTTCCCGAAAATCAGGTATTAGCAAACAATGACTGGGTCGAAATTAAGGGAACCCTCTCTACTGAGTATTATCATCCCTTTCAGCGAACATTGCCTATTGTTAATGCCGTATCAGTGAAACAAATCTCAGCTCCAGAGAATCAATATGTTTACCGGTCATTTTGATCAATAAGAAACAGCCGAATTACGAAGGCAGCAAAAAATGGCGAGAACCAAGCAAATACTTATAAAGACCTGCCCATCTCTCAAAGTAGATTCCACAAATGAGACGAATTTTCTACAATTCATGCGATGATTTCTTGATTATTGCTAAGTTTGCAACAAATATGAAAGTGAGATACAATACATTCATCAGATGAGTGAGGGGTTTATTATGAAAGAGAAAAACAAAAAACTACCTGAACAAGTTGCAGACAGCATCATCGACTATATCCATGCACATAATCTTCAGGTTGGAGATCGTCTGCCAAATGAATTTGATTTAGCAAAAGAGTTGGATGTGGGGCGTAGCACCATCCGAGAAGCCGTTCGCTCCCTCGCCTCCCGAAACGTTTTGGAGGTTAAACAAGGATCTGGTACCTTCATCAGCGAAAAAAGAGGCATAGCTACTGACCCTCTCGGCTTTTCGTTGATTAAAGACAGTCTAAAGCTGACAAAGGATTTATTCGAAATTCGCTATCTTTTGGAACCGCGCGTAGCAGCATTGGCAGCTGAACATGCCAGTGAAGAAGAGATTGCAGCAATCGACTCCATACGCAAACAAATTGAAACGGTTATGAATACGGACACTGAGCTGCAGCTGCAGCTAGACATTGAGTTTCATTCGTTGATTGCTAAAGCCAGCAACAACGTAGCCATGCATCACTTAATCCCAATAATCAATGAATCTGTCCTGCTATACAACGACCATTATACAAATCAGCAGGTCAAGCAGGAAACGTTAACCATGCATAGAGAAATCGTTGAAGCTATCAAAAAGCATGATAGCAATGGCGCCTACGATGCCATGATGATTCACATGGCCTATAACCGTATGAGCTTAACTCACTTTGAATAGCTGTTAAATCCATCGAAAGAATCTGCCGAGAGGTCTGGTTCTTTTTTTATATAAAAAAGAAAGCGTTCTCTATTGACAAATCATCAGACGTATTTTATAGTTAAATCATCAGATGATTTAAAGGAGGATTTCAAATGAAATTTAGTTTCAGATGGTATGGAAATGAAGACCCCATTTCGCTTGAAAACATTGCCCAAATTCCCAATATGGAAGGAATTGTCAGCGCTGTCTATAGTGTGCCGGCTGGAGAGATTTGGCCAGAACAAGCCATTTATTCACTAAAAGAAAAGATTGAAGCACAAGGGATGATTTTTCAGGTAGTCGAAAGCGTTCCCGTACATGAAGATATTAAATTAGGACGACCTACACGAACAAAATATATTCAAAATTACCAAGAAAACATCAGACGTTTAGCCAAAGCTGGTATTACAACCATTTGCTACAATTTCATGCCGGTTTTTGACTGGACCCGAACAGACCTGAGTTATGTCAATAAAGATGGTTCAACTTCTCTCATCCTAGATACTAAAAAAATAAAGAATTTAGATCCGTTTAAAGGAGATTTTTCGTTGCCAGGATGGGATGAATCCTACAGTAAGGATCAACTGAAAGATTTATTCGATGCTTATCAGACAATTTCAGAAGCAGATTTGTGGGAAAATCTGAAATATTTTCTAGATCAGATTCTGCCTATTGCAGAAGAAGTTGGGATAAAGATGGCGATTCATCCAGATGATCCGCCCTATGCTATTTTTGGATTACCACGGATTATCACTACAGATGCTGCCTTAGACAAGCTTCTTGCGCTAAATCCCAGTCCGGCTAATGGAATTACATTTTGCACCGGTTCATTAGGTGCACGGGTGGATAACGATATCTATACCATGCTGGAAAAATATTTGAAAAAGGGGCGCGTGTACTTCATGCACACCCGTAATATCCTGCTCCATGAAAATAATAGCTTTGAAGAAACTGCCCACATGTCAAAATATGGTTCTGTTGATATGGTAAAGGTACTCTCGCTGTTGAACGACTACCACTATCAAGGCTATCTAAGACCTGATCACGGCCGCATGATTTGGGGGGAATCTGGACGTCCGGGATATGGATTATTTGATCGGGCGCTGGGAGCTAGCTACTTAAACGGAATTTGGGAAACGTTACAAGCAAAAGGAGGAAAGAAACATGGATAACCGCAACTTTATGGACCGCTTTGCAGATGTTTTAGGAAATGTCGCTACAAAAATCAACAGTCTTCGTTATATCAAAGTTATCAAAGAAGCTTTTGCTGCATTAATTCCAGTGATTATTACTGGTGCATTCGGTACCCTCTTCTCAGCGATGGTTTTCGATACCGAAAACGGACTAGCTCAGTTGAAACCGCTTCAATTTTTAGGACAGCTAAAACCGATTGCTAACAGTATCTCTTATGTTACACTTAGCTTTCTAACAATTTATGCTGTATTTTTGATAGGAATCGAGCTGGCTAAGCTAAATCAAGTTAAAGGTGTTTTCCCCGGTATCATAGCTGTTATGTCTTATCTTTCGGTGAACCCAACCACCTACGAATTTCTTTTTGAAGAAAAATCAGTAATCGCTGAAAATGTTCTTGCTAAACAATTTACTGATACAAAAGGACTTTTTTTAGGAATGTTTATTGCTATTCTTTCTATCGAACTGTACTGTTGGCTTGGAAAACAGGATAAGCTCAAAATCAAAATGCCAGATACTGTACCCACAAATGTCTCTGCCAGCTTTTCTGCTCTATTCCCTACAGTTCTAACAATTGCTATCATCGCTACCTTAGGTTTTACTGTTAAAGCGTTAACCGGCATGTATATGTATGATATTATCTATAACTTAGTTCAAAAACCTTTGGAAAACGTTGTACAAGGTTTGCCGGGCATTTTGCTGTTAATGTTTATTGCTCAGGTTTTCTGGGTTATTGGTATTCATGGAAATCAAATGGTCAAACCAGTTAGAGAACCCTTGCTATTAGCTGCTATTGCTGTTAATACGGAAGCTTTCGAAGCAGGGAAAGAAGTTCCAAACATCATCACCATGCCTTTTTGGGATATGTACATGAGCATGGGCGGTTCAGGAGTGACCATCGGACTGCTGATTGCTATATTCATGGTAGGTAAACGAGATGATATGAGGGAAATCGCTAAACTGTCTGCTGCTCCTGGTATTTTTAATATCAATGAACCTGTTATTTTTGGGATGCCGATTATGCTGAATCCGATTTTAGCTATTCCCTTTATTTTAACCCCTTTAGTGACAGGAACCATTGGTTACGTGGCAACGGCTCTCGGTTTTGCTGCAAAAGCTGTCGTGATGGTTCCATGGCCGATGCCGCCGTTGGTCAATGGTTATCTGGCTACAGCTGGAGATTTGGGTGCAGTCATCACTCAATTGATTTGTATTATTGTTTCAGTATTAATTTATCTGCCATTTGTTAAGATTTCTAATCGGCAGCAGCTTAATTTAGAAAACTAAATTCTTTCTGGAGGTAAAATAAATGATAGACATAACTATTCCTGAAAATTTTGTGATTGGAGCGGCTTCTTCTGCTTGGCAGACAGAAGGCTGGAAAGGAAAAAAAGAAAATCAGGATTCCTTTCTTGATCTCTGGTATAAAAATGAAGCATTTGTTTGGCATGATGGCTATGGACCTGACGAAGCAACTGACTTCATGACCCATTATCAAAAGGATATTGATTTAATGAAGGAAATTAAACTTACTCATTACCGAACCTCCATTAACTGGTCTCGCTTTTTTACAGATTATGAAGCACTAACTGTCGATGAAGACTATGCAGCCCATATCAATCGAGTAGTGGACGCTCTTATTGCTGCTGGTGTTGAACCAATGCTATGTCTTGAGCATTATGAAGTCCCAGGTGTTCTTTTAGAGAAATACGATGGCTGGAGCTCAAAAAAAGTTGTTGAATTATACGTTAAATATGCTGAAATTGCCTTTGAACGCTATGCTGACCGAGTGAAGCACTGGTTTACCTTTAACGAGCCAATTGTGCCTCAAACCCGCTGTTATCTTGATGCTGTTCGCTGGCCTCACGAGCAAGACTCTAAAAAATGGATGACCTGGAATTACCACAAAGCATTGGCAACTGCTAAAGCTGTTAAGCTCTTCCACGAGAAAGAGTATGCAGGACGTATCGGCTGTATTTTAAACCCAGAAATGGTTTATGCCCGTTCCAGTGCTGTCCATGACCAGAAAGCTGCTCATATGTATGACCTGTTCTTTAACAAAGTATTTTTCGACCCAATGATTTTAGGCGGATATCCTCAAGAGCTGATTGAACTATGTCAAGCGAACAATATCATGTTCCCAGCAACAAAAGAAGAGCTGAAGCTGATTAAAGAACATACAGTTGACTTCCTAGGAATCAATCAGTACTATCCTAAAAGAGTGCGGGCTCCCCGCTACCAATGGAACCCTGAAACACCCTTCCACCCAGAAATGTTTTACGAAACTTTCGACTTACCCGGAAGAAAAATGAACAACTCCCGCGGCTGGGAAATTTATCCCAAAGTAATGTACGATATGGCTATCTATCTAAAGGAGAACTACGGTGATATCCCTTGGCTGGTTACCGAAAACGGGATGGGACGTGAACAGGAAGAGCTTTATATAGATGAAGCAGGCATCGTCCAGGATGATTACAGAATAGATTTTATTTCTCAACATCTTGCCTGGCTCTTGCGTGCAGTGGCAGAAGGTGCTAACTGCGAAGGCTACATGCTTTGGGCATTTACCGATTGTGTCTCGCCAATGAACGCTTTTAAAAATCGTTATGGCCTTGTAAGAATCGAATTAAATGAAGAACGAACACGGTCTTTGAAAAAATCCGCCGGCTGGTATAAATCACTGGTTACTGAAAGGAAGCTTCATTTAACAAACAACTTAACTTAATCAGAACCTTGCGAATCGCTCTTTCTACTTTTTTACAACAGCTTCTTTCCTCGATGGAAAGAATTTGCTGGTGGATTAGGAAGAGCTTTTCCTATATCATATAATGAGGAGAATATACTACATGAATATAGAAATGATTGGTATCGGAAAAATGGGGATGGGTATCTTAAATAATCTAGCTCAGAAAAACTGCTACTCTATTCATTGTACAGACCTTGATTTAACTTTGCGGAATTCGGTTGAGCAATCTGGTGCACGCTTTTTCAACACTTTGGAAGAGCTGCTTTCCGCTAGACATGAAGAACAACGACTTGTTTGGCTAATGCTGCCAGCTGGAAAGACTACAAATCAGCTGGTTAAAGACTGCTTGACCTATTTGAAGCCAGGCGACATACTAATCGATGCTGGTAATTCGAAATATACCGATAGCCAGAAAAATTATCAACACTGCTTAAAAAAGAAGGTACATTTTTTTGATGTAGGAACATCTGGCGGGATGACTGGGGCATTAGAAGGAGCCTGTATGATGGTCGGCGGCAAAGAAAAGCATTACCAGGAGATAGCCTCGTTAATCGAAGACCTCTGCGTTCCTGAAGGTGTTCTTTATTGTGGTCCGGCCGGCAGTGGTCATTATCTGAAGATGATTCACAACGGTATTGAATACGGTATGATGCAGGCAATCGCAGAGGGTTTTGACATTTTGAATCATGCGCCCTTCGATTATGACCTTGCTAAGGTTGCTCATGTTTTCAATCACGGCTCAGTAATTAGAAGCTGGCTGATGGAATTGACAGAAAATATCTTTTTGCATCCAGAACAGTTAAATACTATCGAAGGTATCATTCCTTCTTCAGGTGAAGGTCAGTGGACGATTGAAGAAGCCCTTCGTTTGAAAATACCAGCGCCAATTATTACTCAGTCCCTTCTCTTCCGCTACTCTTCAGAGAATACCGACCGTACAACAGAAAAAGTTGTTGCGCTTCTACGAAATCAATTTGGCGGACATGCCACAATCAAGGAGGAATAAATGTGTCAGACAGCAGCGTACTAACCATCGACATCGGCACAACTGCAATTAAATTTTCCCTCTATCAGGGAAAGAATCTGATTGAAAAAAGAGAAGCTCGTATTCAAACCTATACTGGCGAAAACGGGAAAATCTACCAAAAACCTGAGGAAATTCTGACTCAGCTGAAAGCCGGTATCACAGCCTTTTCAAAGCTGGAACTGAAATCAATTGCCACAATTGCTCTAAGTACAGCCATGCACAGTCTCCTGCCGGTCTTTAAAGACGGCAGCTATGGCGAGCTGCTGCTTTGGTCAGACAGTCAGGCAGCAGCTTCAACAGCGGCCTTTAAGAAGCTGCCGTTTAGCCGGGAAGTCTATCAAAAAACCGGAACACCGATTCATTATATGTCGCCTTTTTCCAAGCTGCTTTATTTTAAACAACAAGATATTTTGCAAAATAATGTAGGTAAATGGATTGGGCTAAAGGAGCTTGTTGTTGCTTACTTTACCGGTAGCTACTGTCTTGATTACTCCACTGCCTCTGCAACGGGTCTGTTTAACAGTCTCGATCTGGATTGGGATCAGGATATCCTCAGTTACGTTTCTATCGAGCGCGAACAGTTGGCAGAGCTAATTGATACAGATGTGCTTCTGCCTATCCAATTGGAAACAAAACAACAGCTGGGATTGGCCTCAAATGTCCAGCTCTTAGCAGGTGCCAGCGATGGCTGTCTGGCGGCATATGCCGGCTATTTAAATACTGGACTAACAACCAGCATCACCTTGGGAACCAGCGGTGCTGTTAGGCAGCTAACCAACAAACGACAGCTGGATAAGAACGGGCAGACATTCTGCTACTATCTAAAAAAAGATTTATGGGTTATCGGTGGACCAAGCAATAATGGTGGCGCTGTCTTAGAATGGGTTAGCAACCTGTTCTGGGAAAATCCTACTACACTCTTTGATCACTTGAATCTGATTTTAAAAGAGACCAGTATCGGTGCTGATGGTCTGACTTTCCTCCCCTTTATCAATGGCGAACGTGCCCCTTTCTGGAATTCCTTTTTCAAAGGTTCCTTTCAAAATATTACTATGACACACAACAGGAAGCATTTTGTTCGAGCAGCAGCCGAGGGCATATTGCTAAATTTGCGGATGATTATGGACGCAAACCAAATTGAGGAGGATGCGGTTTCTATTAACGGCGGTGCTTTTCGCCATGAAGAATTAGCAAAACTAGCGGGTGCCATTTTCGGCAAAGACTGTCTACTTTCAACTAACAATGAGCCAGGCTTTGGTCTACTTAGTTTAGCGAAACAAACATTCACTGCCGTTCCTTCTACTTCGTTTCAGCGCATCAAAAAAAATAATGAGTTAGCTTCTGCCTATCAGGACATCTATGAGAATTTCTTAACTAAAATTGAGCAGTATAAACTTCAACAACAAGAAAATTGAACAGTCCTCAACTATCTGAAATTCCCAAGATAGTTGAGGCTTTTTCTGTCGTTTTTCAAAAGGACATTTACAGTCTTAGAAAAATAGAGGATAATTAACGTTAGACCATAAGATTCAAAAATGTCTCAATCCAAAAATTCTAAACAAGTCCAACTATTCGAAATCATCGGAGGAAAATCTAAATGGGGTTATTTGATAAATTTAAAAAGAAAAAAGCTGGAGCTTCTAAGCAATCAGTCGAAGCTGTTGAAAATCCACAGCTGCTGGCACGGTGGGAAAATTACCTTGCTGATACGACTGATGAACACCTTAATCAATTCTATGAAGAAGTATGTACTCGGGCAGTTTTTCTATTACTCGCTGCACCATTGGATACGAAGCTTGCAAACGGAACCAATGTGCTAAAAGAAAAGACCAGCATTGTGTTTCCTTTACTAGAAAATGCCAATAATGAGCATTACTATCCTGCCTTTACTGACTGGAAGGCTGTTAGTCATTGGAAGCAGGCTCCATCAAACAATGCTTTTGTCTTTTCTTTTGATGACCTTGCTTCAATGATTATAGGCAATCCGACTATCACTGGCCTGTCCATTAATCCATTTAATGAAAATATTGTCTTATCCAAACAGCTTATTCAGCATTTAAAAATGAGAAAAGACATTCTGGAAACTGGACATTCGGAAATAAAAGTAACCGAAGATACTGCCGTTCAGTTGGGGCAGCCGGAGCCTTATCCAACTGAATTAGTCCGTCAACTAGACAACTTCTTTAACAAGCAGACAACGGTGAACCGTGCTTGGATTCAATTAATGAAGAAAGAAGCTGAAACCAGCTATCTATTAATTGTTGACTTCGAAGGAGATAAAAACAAGCTATTTCCTGTCATTGCAGAAATCACAACGCCTTATCTTAATGGCTTGTATATCGATATGATTCCCTATACTTCTGAGGAAGGCTTTGTAAAAAATGCCACTCTGAATCTGGCTCCTTTCTATTCACGAAATAACTAGTCTGCAATTTTATCAAAGATCAAATAAATAAAGTGCAAATGCTACTTAATTCTCAATAAAATATCACTAGTGTTGCAAAGAAAAATTAATGGCTAAACATGCTTCAGACCAATAGAAGTGACAGTGAGATGAAAGCCATCTACTGCGCCAATATTCGACTTTTTTCCATTTTCAGCAGATTCGTATTTTCAAATCATTCTGACTATATCTCTGCAACACCAGTGATTGCTGCTATATAAAAATCAGATTTACAAAAATGTATTCGTGAAAATAGAAAAACGCTACTCCTATATTTACTTCACTACCAGGTTGATATATCCTTTAAAAGAAAACTTATTAAATCATAGTCATCATATGAAATACTGACAGTATAAAAATTTTTTTCACCTTCTTTTATTTAAGATTCAGCAATTTTTTACTTACCAACAGACAAAGCTCTGTTGCCTATATTGAGAGTCCTCTCACATCACGATTCAGCAAATATTCTTCTAACAATTCACTTAACAGCACAAAAAAACACTACCTCTCCTCTAAATTTTATAGAGAAAAGATAGTGTTTTATGTTTGTAATTCATTTAATTAAACCAAACTACAAACATCCCTTTTATATCAAGGATTCTTATTTGTTTTTAAGGTTGTAGAAAGATTTCAACCCTTTGTATTCAGCTACATCGCCTAATTGGTCTTCGATACGTAATAATTGGTTATATTTTGCAATACGGTCAGTACGTGAAAGAGAACCAGTTTTGATTTGTCCAGCGTTTGTTGCAACTGCGATATCAGAGATTGTAGAATCTTCAGTTTCACCTGAACGGTGAGATACAACAGCAGTATAGCCAGCTTCTTTAGCCATTTCGATTGCTTCAAACGTTTCAGTTAAAGTACCGATTTGGTTTACTTTGATCAGGATTGAGTTAGCGATACCTTTTTCGATACCTTCAGCTAATTTAGTTGTGTTTGTTACGAATAGATCGTCACCAACTAATTGAACTTTGTCGCCTAAAGCAACAGTTAATTTTTTGAAACCATCCCAGTCATTTTCATCTAAGCCATCTTCGATTGAGATGATTGGGTATTTCGCGCATAATTCTTCGTAGAATGCGATCATTTCTTCAGTTGTTTTTTCGCCTTCGCCTGAATCAGCTAAAACGTAAACACCTTTTTCTTTGTCGTAGAATTCAGAAGAAGCAGCATCCATAGCAAGAACGATATCTTTACCAGGTACATAACCAGCTTTTTCGATTGCTTCGATGATTACTTCGAAACCTTCTTCATTTGAACCAAGGTTAGGAGCGAAACCACCTTCGTCACCTACAGAAGTAGCTAAACCGCGAGCTTTTAAGATTCCTGCTAATGCATGGAATACTTCAGCACCATAACGTAACGCTTCTTTAAATGTAGGAGCGCCTACAGGCATGATCATGAACTCTTGGAAGTCGATACTGTTATCAGCATGAGATCCGCCGTTGATGATGTTCATCATTGGAGTTGGCAATACTTTTGTATTGAATCCGCCTAAGTAGTGGTATAAAGGTACTTCTAGGTAATCAGCAGCAGCACGAGCTACAGCGATAGAAACACCAAGAATAGCGTTAGCACCTAATTTACCTTTGTTAGGAGTTCCATCTAATTCGATCATTGCTTTATCAATTGCCATTTGGTCACGAACATCGTAGCCAATGATTGCTTCAGCGATGATGTTATTAACGTTGTCAACTGCTTTAACAACCCCTTTACCTAGGTAACGAGATTTGTCGCCATCACGTAATTCAACCGCTTCGTATTCACCAGTTGAAGCTCCAGATGGAACCATTCCACGGCCAAAAGCTCCGCTTTCAGTGTATACTTCTACTTCGATTGTTGGGTTACCGCGTGAGTCTAAGACTTCGCGTGCGTAAACATCAGTAATAATTGACATGTTTTGTCTCTCCTTTGAGTTTGTTTTATACTAAGGGGATTCGAGCTCCCTTAATTATGATTGTAGTGAATAATCCTAAGCTATGCAAACATTTTTTGCGTATTTCATAAATTATTCGATGAATCTTCGATTTATTGCGTATCTTAATTATAAGTCTGTTTTATTTAACAGCCTCTAACAATGCTAAGAATGAATCAGCTTCAAGACTTGCTCCGCCGACTAAAGCACCGTCAACGTTTTCTTTTGCCATATATTCAGCAATGTTTTCTGGTTTTACAGAGCCGCCGTATTGGATACGAACTGCTTCTGATACTTCTTTACCGTATAATTTTTCTACAGTTGAACGAACAACACCACAGATTTCATCCGCAATGTTGGCATCTGCAGATTTACCAGTACCGATTGCCCAGATTGGTTCATAAGCAATAACTAAATTACTAACTTGTCCATCTGTTAAGCCTTCCAATCCAGCAGTGATTTGACCTTCAATCCACTCAGCAGTTTTTCCTGCTTCATAGGTTTCCAGAGATTCGCCGCAACAGAAAATTGGAATCATGCCGTTAGCAAAGATTGCTTTGGCTTTTTTATTGATTTCTGCATCAGTTTCATGGAAATACTCACGACGTTCTGAATGGCCGATAATTACATAGTCAACACCTAAATCAGCCAATGCCGCAGGAGAAGTTTCTCCTGTGAAAGCACCTGATGTTTCCCAGTAGCAGTTTTGAGCTGAAATTTTCAAATCAGTTCCTTTTGCCGCTTCAACTAACTCTTGTAAAAATAATGCAGGAGATCCAATGACAGAATCTACTTTATCATTTGTAGGAATCTTCGTTTTTACTGCTTCAGCAAAGTCTTTTGCTTCTTTAGCGTTCTTATTCATTTTCCAGTTACCAGCGATAATTGGTTTACGCATCTAAAGACACTTCCTTTTCTTTTAATATCCAGCTTTTATTATTATCCAGCTTCTCGATTCAACCGCCTCGGCAAATAGATAAAATTAAACTAAACACTTACTTTGACTTTAGTTAATTTTCCTAATTTGCTCTGAGTTTAAACGAATCTTTCAGCTTTTATTATTTATCGTTAATAGCTGCAAGTCCTGGTAAAGTTTTACCTTCAAGCAATTCCAAGCTTGCGCCGCCGCCAGTTGAAATATGTGTGAATTTATCAGCAAAGCCTAATTGGATTGCAGCTGCCGCTGAATCGCCACCGCCGATGATTGTTGTTGCATCTTCAAGATTAGCGATTGCTTCACAAACCCCAATTGTTCCTTTAGCAAAGTTGCTCATTTCAAATACGCCCATAGGTCCGTTCCAGACAACTGTTTTCGCACCAGCTAATTCTTTTGTGAACAGCTCGATTGATTTAGGTCCGATATCTAAGCCCATGTAGCCCTCTGGAACAGCTTCTCCATCAGTTACAACAGTTTCAACATCATTGCTGAATTCATTTGCGCATACAGAATCGATTGGCAATACTAGTTTGTCGCCAGCTTTTTCAATCAATTCTTTAGCCAAAGTCACTTTATCTTCTTCTACTAGTGAGTTTCCGATTTCAATGCCTTTTGCTTTGTAGAATGTATAAGTCATTCCACCGCCGATAAGGATTTTATCTGCTTTAGAAATTAGATTTTCGATTACGCCGATTTTATCCGACACTTTCGCACCGCCTAGGATAGCTATGAATGGACGTTTTGGTGCTTCTACTGCTTCACCGATGAATTTGATTTCTTTCTCCATCAGGAAACCAGCTACAGTTGGAATACCAGTTGATGCAATTCCAACATTTGAAGCATGTGCACGGTGAGCCGTACCAAATGCATCGTTGACAAATACATCGCCTAATGAAGCCCAGTATTTACCTAATTCAGCATCATTTCCGCTTTCTTTCTTACCATCAATATCTTCAAAACGAGTGTTTTCAAATACTAAAACATCGCCGTCTTTCATGTTATTTACTGCAGCTTCCAGTTCAGCTCCGCGTGTTTCAGGAACAAATGTTACTGGTTTGCCTAATAACTCACCTAAACGTTCAGCAACTGGTTTTAATGATTTACCAGCTTTATCTTCTTCCGTTTTCACACGACCTAAATGAGAGAAAAGAATTGCTTTTCCGCCGTTTTCAATCACATATTTAATTGTCGGCAGTGCTGCTACAATACGGTTGTCATTCGTAATCACGCCATCTTTCAATGGTACATTGAAGTCCACACGAACTAATACTTTTTTGTCCTTTAAATCTACATCTTTGATTGTCTTTTTAGCCATTCGTAAATTTCCCTCCTGTTTGTATATAAACCCTATTACAGAAGCAAGCAATATATGTGTACCTGCAATCTACTACCGCAGAAAAAGGCTGCTCTTCATACATAGTAGCTTCTAAAGAATTTATATAGTTAGTATGTTTACGGCAGAAAACGCCCAAAGGTTTTCTCTGTCGCCGTCTATTTTACCACTATTTATGATTTTCATAAAAAGAAAAGCGGAACGCATAGAGCTAGACTACATGGCTAGCTCATTTTTCAGAAATCATTTTTCTGTAAAAACGATTTAAAAATGAGTCCTACTCTCGTACGCATATTATTCTACTAGAAGCTCCTGCAACAGTAGAACTAACAAAAAGCGGAGAAGCGCGTTGCTTCCCCGCTTAATATTCTCTGCATTTCTGTTAAGACGAATGTCGAAACCAGAAATTATAAGTTAGCGAAGTACTCTAAAGTACGAACTAATTGTGCAGTGTAAGACATTTCGTTATCGTACCAAGCAACAGTTTTCACTAATTGTTGGTCGCCAACTGTCATTACTTTTGTTTGAGTAGCATCGAATAATGAACCGAAAGTCATACCTACGATATCAGAAGATACGATTTGGTCTTCGTTATATCCGTAAGATTCGTTAGCAGCTTTAGCCATTACTTCGTTTACTTCTTCAACAGTAACTTTTTTGTCAAGAATAGAAACTAATTCAGTTAATGAACCAGTAGCTACAGGAACACGTTGAGCAGCTCCATCTAATTTACCGTTCAATTCTGGAATAACCAAACCGATTGCTTTAGCAGCACCAGTTGTATTAGGAACGATGTTTTCAGCAGCGGCACGCGCACGACGGAAGTCTCCGCCTGGGTGTGGTCCGTCAAGAGTCATTTGGTCACCAGTGTAAGCGTGAATTGTAGTCATTAGACCTTCAACAACACCAAAGTTATCTTGTAAAGCTTTAGCCATAGGAGCTAAACAGTTAGTAGTACATGAAGCACCTGAAATAACTGTTTCTTTACCAGTTAAGATATCATGGTTAGTGTTGTAAACGATTGTTGGTACGTCATTTCCACCAGGAGCAGAGATAACAACACGTTTAGCACCAGCTTTTAAGTGTAATTCAGCTTTTTCTTTTGAAGTGAAGAATCCAGTACATTCAAGAACGATGTCTACACCTAATTCGCCCCATGGTAATTCCTCTGGGTTACGGTTAGCAAGAACTTTAACTTCTTTACCGTTAACGTTGAAAGATCCATCATGAACTTCAACAGTTCCGTTGAAACGTCCTTGAGTTGTGTCATATTTTAACAAGTGAGCCAACATTTTAGCATCTGTTAAATCATTGATTGCTACTACTTCGATTCCTGCTACATCTTGGATACGACGGAATGCTAAGCGTCCGATACGTCCAAATCCATTAATACCTACTTTAACTGTCATTAAAGATTTCCTCCTTATGAAAATCAAAAATTTTTATTTTAAAGGGTTGCCCCTTTTAAAATCTCATTTGCTGCGGCTTCATCTGTGATAAGCCACGTTTGTTCTGGCGCATTTTTCATATATGCCCGAATGGCCTTTGCCTTCAATTTTCCTCCGGCAATTGCTACAACATAAGGAATACTTTGTACATCCTTCAGCTGCAGACCAATTCTTGGAATCTTATACACTACTTCTCCTTCTTCGTTAAAGAAATAGCCAAAAGATTCTGCTACAGCATTTTTTTGTTTCAGCATAATCATTTCTTCATCGGACATTTTTCTCCGGGCTGCCATATGCAGCGCCCTTCCAATACCGTGAACAACTCCATTGGAGCGGCTGATTAGCTCTAAAACTTCTTGAATAGAAGGTTCCTGAAGCAAAGAATCATACGTCTCTTTACTCAGCTGCTCGGGGATATACAACGCCCGATGCTGCCCCCCAGTGTTATGAGCCATTACTGCACTCACTGAGTTGGCTTGAACGGTCAGTGCTTCTCCGATGCCTCCTCTTGCAGGAACAAACAGATTGTGTCTTGTCTCAGTTTCAAGAAGACCCATGTGCTCAGCGGCCTGAGCCATTGTTGTTCCGCCCATGACGGCAATCACGTTGTTGCCCTCAGGTAAAAGCATGTCCAGCGAATGCGTCAGTACTTCGCCAAATTCATCTAATACCTTGCGCTGATTATCACTGTTTCCGGCAATTACGATACAGCGCTGAATACCAAAAAGCTGAGCAATTTCGATTTCAATCTGTTGAATACCGAATAGGAGATTCATCATCTTTTCAAGTCCCTGATAAACGTCCATCCCTTTTTCAGTCAAGGTCATACCGCTTTTAGATGACTGAATTAACTGGAGCTGCTTTAGCATATCCGTTTCTGTACGTAAAACACGTTCAGTCAATCCCATACTTTCAGAAAGACTTTTTCTGCCGATTGGCTGCATCCAGTAAATGTTTCGCAGAATATGGTATCTTTCCTGCATTACATCAAGCATATCTGGAGCAACTGCCTCAATCATTTTCAATTCTTCCAGCATGATGGATTCCTCCGTTGGTCAAAAAATGTCCAAGTAAGACTAAAAACGACCTATGAACATTAAAAAAATAATCTAGCTACTCAACTTCTTTCAGTTAAATAGACTTTTTTTAACCTCACAAAGTAATTCTAGCAGTTTTCATAGTTCTTTTCAAGGAAAAGAACTCACTTTTTTTTGCTTTCATACATTTTCTTTCAGAGTGAAATTTTTCTGAATATTTTTACATTTTCAAAGCATTCTTAATAATAGATAAAAGCAGATAAAACGGAGATAGCCGCCACTGCTATTATGTTTCAAACCTCCAAATTTAAGCCGGCTCATTTCATTCTATTTCTCTGAGCCGGGTCCTTTAATCCCGCGTTCACTCCAAAACGCTGTTATAACTCTTCCTCATAAAACCGTCCTAAAATTTTGACGTTATCTGAAATACTAACGAAGGCTGAAGGATCTGCCTTTTTCATCGCTGATTCTAATGCCGGTAGTTCAAAGCGTGTCACAACTGTTAATAAAACCGTCTGTTTGTCGTGCTTATAAGCCCCCTCTGCCTCGTGGATGATTGTAATTCCACGACGCATTTTCCCTTGAATTTCATTAATTACCGCATCTGGATTTTTAGTGATGACCATTACCTGCATTTTCTTTTGCTTAGTATACACAGCATCAGTTACTTTACCACTGACAAAAATGGATAATGCGCTGTAAAACATATACTGCCAGCCAAATAGATAACCGGCTACAAAGACAATCAATGCATTAAAGTAAATTGAAATTGAGCCGACAGAACGACCTGTTTTTTTACGAATTGTAATACTGAAAATATCTAATCCGCCAGACGATAGACCATTTTTCAAGGCAAACCCGATTCCTGCTCCCATCACACCGCCGCCAAAAATAGCGCAGATGATTGGATCCGTAGACAGCACAGTCTGGGGAACAATCTGCATGAAAATTGACGTCAGAGCTACAGTGATAAATGTAAAGATAGTAAATTTCTTGCCTATTTTCAGCCATGCCAGAAAGAACAGCGGCAGATTTAAAGCGAATAATGTAACAGAAACCGGTACATTAAATCCAATCAGTTTGGTTGAAAGTGTGGTCAGAATTTGTGCTAATCCGGTAATACCGCTGGAATAAATATTTCCCGGCTGATAAAAAAAGTTCATAGCTACAGAAGCTAAAATTGCATACACAATCGATACGGACAGCTTTGTTGTGTAGTCGTTAACTGGTATATCAGCAATTGTTTTTTTCATATATTATCTGCCTCTCATCTATATTGCATTTTCTCCAAAGAAAATAGGACATAGTCTTCTACCCTGAGAAATAAGGCGGGTACAACGAAATTGTCACGAAAGACTGGACAGGAATCAAGGAGCTGTTGATTGATACCTGTCTAAAGCGTTCTTTCATTTTCAGTATGATTCGACTTATTTTTTTGAGGAAGTAGCCCCTGAAACGCTGTTTATTCGATTTTAGGTAATGGGAGTATGGTACTGTCTCCCCCTAATCTTGGTCCATTAAAAATCATTTGTCTCCAAAAATCAGATATTTGTGTAATTTCCACACACGCTCTAAATAGGATTATATATATTATACGAAATTTTCTTAATAATGAAAGAAGATTATCTGCGTCTATAAAAAACTTAAAGAGTAGTCCAGTAACTGTTTCGATTAATACCCGTTGCCTCCTTTTTTACATTCATCCCTGCGGCAGTTAGCTTATTTATATAAAAAAACAAGAGACATCCCGCGAACGGCGTGATGTCTCTTGGTCTATTTACTCATCTACTGCTGTTACGTCAAGATTCAGTTCGAATAACTGAAGCGGAGATACTGTACTTGGCGCGTTATTCATTGGATCAGCCGCTTTACCATTTTTAGGGAAGGCAATCACTTCACGGATATTTTCCTCACCAGCAAGCAACATGACCAAACGATCCAATCCTAAAGCAATTCCCCCATGAGGCGGGAAACCGTAGGAAAGTGCATCCAGCAAGTAGCCAAATTGCTCTTGGACAACTTCAGGCTCAAGTCCTAGCGTTTCAAACATTTTCTCCTGCAGCTCACGCTGATAGATACGAAGAGAACCTCCGCCCAGCTCATAACCGTTCAATACAACGTCGTACGCTTGTGCGTAAACCTTCTCCGGTGCTGTAGCAAGCAACTCAATATGCTCCTCACGCGGCAGCGTAAATGGATGGTGCGCAGAGACATAGCGTTCCGCATCTTCATCATATTCAAATAGCGGCCAGTCGACAACCCACAGGAAGTTGAATTTAGATTCATCAATCAAATTCAGCTCTTTCCCCATACGTGTACGGATAGCTCCTAAAGAGGCGGCAACGATTCCCGGAGTATCTGCCGCGAACATCAGCAAATCACCCACCTCAGCGTTAGTTACTTTAATCAGCTCATCAGTAATTTCTGTTAAGAATTTGGCAATTGGTCCTTTCAGACCGTCTTCTTCTACCTTCAGCCAAGCCAAGCCTTTAGCGCCAAACTGACTCACATACTGCCCTAAATTATCCATATCTTTACGAGAGTATTTGTCTGCAGCTCCTTTAGCATTCAGTGCTTTTACCTGTCCGCCGCTTTGCAGCGCCATTTGGAACACTTTAAACTCAACATCCTTAACAACTGGCGCAATATCAATCAGCTCCATATCAAAGCGGGTATCCGGCTTGTCACTACCGTAGCGTGCCATCGCTTCATCATAGCTAATACGAGGAAACGGCAGCGGCAGCTCTACACCTTTAGCTTCTTTCATTACCTTAGCCAGCATCTCTTCTGTCATTGTCTGAATTTCTTCAGCAGTCAGAAAGGTTGTCTCAATATCCACCTGGGTAAATTCCGGCTGACGGTCACCACGCAAGTCCTCATCACGGAAACAACGAACGATTTGATAATAACGGTCGAAGCCAGCACCCATTAATAACTGTTTAAAGATTTGCGGCGACTGCGGCAATGCATAAAAATGCCCTGCATGTACTCTTGAAGGAACTAAGTAGTCCCGTGCCCCTTCAGGAGATGATTTGCCTAGATAAGGTGTTTCTATATCCATAAAAGAACTGTCATCTAAATAATGACGAATTGATTTAGTCACTTGATGGCGAAGCTTGAAGTTCTCAGTCATCGCCGGACGGCGTAGATCAAGGTAGCGGTACTTCATCCGCAGCTCGTCGTTGACATTATTGTCATCTTCAATCAGAAACGGCGGTGTTTTTGCCTTATTAAGAATGGTAATAGCTGTTGCCATAACTTCAAACTCACCTGTCGGCATTTTAGGGTTAATCGCATCTGCATCCCGATAGCGGACTTTCCCGGTAATTTCGATAACGTACTCACTGCGGCATTTGTCTGCAATTTCCCATGCTTCTTTTGAATGTTCAGGGTTAAATACAATCTGAACAATCCCTTCTCTATCTCTAAGGTCGATAAAAATGACGCCGCCAAGATCCCGGCGTTTCTGAACCCAGCCCTTCAATACGACTTCTTTATCAACTAATTCCTTCGTTACATTTCCACAATATACTGTTCGTTGTACCATCATCATTCTCCTTTTCATTTGAGTTGAACCTGCGTTTGGGACATAAGTTAATGCCTGGACTCTTCTTTCTCTAAAATCTGAATAAACGGTGTTCCAAAAGTAGCTCTCTCGGAAATATGCCGAACTATCTCAAAAATATGAAAAGCTATTTTCGGATAATCCGTCTTATTTCTCGGAGCAAAACACTTTTGTCTCAACCTCTTTCAAAAATATCAGTTTAATCAAACATCACAGTTGTCATCTCATCATAAACTTCACCAAAATTTTCATAGATATCAGTCAGCTTGAACGGCTTTTCTTCCCGGCTTGCCATTCCTTTAACATTCACGATTCCTTCTGCAAGCTCGCTTTCACCGATTGTCAGAACCAGTTTGGCATTTAGCTTCGCTGCCGACTTAAATTGAGCCTTTGGTTTACGATTCATAAAGTCACGGTCAGCTGAAAATCCGAAATTCCTCACAGCCTGAACCAGTTTTAATGAAGCAATATTGGTTTCTGCTCCAATGCCCACAACATAGACATCTAATTCATCAATTTCCGGTAGTA
This sequence comes from Enterococcus sp. LJL51, assembly GCF_054871795.1. Lineage (NCBI taxonomy): Bacteria > Bacillati > Bacillota > Bacilli > Lactobacillales > Enterococcaceae > Enterococcus > Enterococcus sp. LJL51. Next base: position 208,954 of record NZ_JBTXLW010000005.1, read on the forward strand.
GGATTTCCTCAGCTTTCAAGGTTAATAAAATCCGTTCAATTCCCATCGCAAAACCAAAACCAGGTGTTTCCGGTCCGCCCAGCTCTTCCACCAGACCATCATAACGTCCGCCCGCACAGACAGTTGACTGTGCACCCATACCAGGGGCTTCACTCATAATTTCAAAAATTGTCTGTGTATAGTAGTCCAGACCGCGAACCATATTTTTATCAATTGTATAAGAAATTCCCAACTCATCAAGCATATCTGTCACTGTTTCAAAATGTGTCTTTGATTTCTCATTCAGATAGTCCAATATTGAGGGTGCATCTTTAACGATTGCTTTATCTTTTCTATCTTTACTATCCAGCACTCTTAGTGGGTTTTCATGAAGGCGGCGCTTAGAATCTTCACTCAATTCATCTGCTTTCGGCTCAAGATAATCGATTAATGCCTGACGGTAAGCTGCACGGCTTTCTTTATCTCCTAAAGAATTGATAACCAATTTGATTTGATTGACACCAAGCTGTTTGAAGAAATCCATAGCCATAGCCATTGTTTCCACATCAACTGCAGGATTTTCACTGCCAAAGGCTTCTACCCCAATCTGGTGAAACTGACGCATACGTCCAGCCTGAGGCTGTTCATAACGAAACATTGGTCCGATATAATATGCCTTATACGGCTTCGCATATTCAGGTCCAAATAGCTTGTTTTCAACAAATGCCCGAACAATTGGCGCGGTCCCCTCCGGCCGTAAGGTAATGTGGCGGTCCCCTTTATCATAAAAATCATACATCTCTTTTGAGACAATATCTGTTGTATCACCTACACTGCGTGAAATCACTTCATAATGTTCAAAAATTGGTGTGCGAATTTCCTGATATTGGTAATCCCGGAAAAGGAGACGGGCTGTCTCTTCAATAAATTGCCATTGCTCTGTTGTTCCCGGCAATAAATCACTTGTGCCCTTCGGCTTTTGATAGTTCATTGATTGTTCCTCCATTCATTCTTTTCCTCATTAAATCTAACTATCGGTTTTATCATTTATCAGCATATTAGGATTTATTCAGTGCTGACTTCTTCTGATGCAGCTGAAAGCTGTCTTACAGAATAAAAAAATCCGTCCTTGTATCACTACAAGGACGGATGAATAATCATACGTGGTACCACCTAATTTTGAAAGATTGCTCTTTCATCTCAACGATTAACGCTCGCAACGGAATGGCTTTTCCTCCATTCATCTCCGGAATGTCTTTCAATCGTCTCCTTGAAGCTGCTTTCAGCCAGCGGCAGCCTTCTCTTGTACATAGGATTCAAGATTTACTCGTTCCTTCTTTGACTTTCAATATTATATATAAACTACTAGAGATTTTCATGAAAGTCAAGAAGAAATTCTCTGAATTTTATTAACCGAATACTCGCTACTTCATCATTATCTATAGTATACTATCTGATTCTTCCAGCTGGATTATGCCTTTTCTTCCATTTTATTGGAAAACATAACAAACGGCATGTAAATGAATGTACCTGCGACAATGATTACAATCTGTAAAATAGCTGCCCGGAAATCTCCTGCTGTTGCTAGATATCCGGATAAAACTGGAGGTGTAACCCAAGGAATAAGAATATAGGTCGGATTTACCAGCTGCAGACTTGTTGCAATATAAGCTAGTAAGGTAGATACCATTGGTACGATACAAAATGGAATTGCATAAACTGGATTAAACACGATTGGCAGACCAAACATCATGGGTTCGCTGATATTAAATAGACTAGATACACCGCCCAGCTTAGCAATCATCCGTTGATCTTCTCTTTTAGAAAACAACAGCACCGCGATAACCAGACAAATCATAGTTCCACCGCCGCCCATATAAACATACGCATCAAGGAATGGTTGTGTAACAATATTCGGTGCTGCCGAACCAGCATTGATTGCTTCCACATTCTGCTGTAGTGATGTCAGTAGGATTGGACCAGAAATAGCACCAAAAACAAAAGCACCATGAATACCAAAAATGAATACAAAGGTTGAAAGAAAAACATATAATAAAATTCCCGGAAGCGTTTGGAAGCCGCCTACTAGTGGTGCCTGTAAAATATTGACAATGATTTCCGGTATAGTCAGACCAGTCACCGTGCGCAGTACAACCTCACCGATAGCAAAAACACTTATTGTCAGAACAGCTGGGATTAAGCTGTTAAAGGATTTTGCGATTGCTGGCGGTACGCTTTCAGGCATCTTTATTTTCAAACGGTTATTTGCCGATAATTTTGTGACCATTGGCACACTGATTAAGGCAGCCAGAATACCTAGCAACATGGCAGAAGCACTTGTAAAGGTTTGCGTTAATGCACCGGATGTCTGAATCTCTGTTCCATCAAAGCCAGTAATATTAATTACGTTTGGCACAAGTGAAACATAGCATGCTAAGGCGATGATTCCTTCTAACGCACCATCTGAATGATAAGAACGAGCTAAACGAACACCAATTAGAAACGTTACCATTAAGCCTAAAATTCCAAGTGTGCCATTGTACGCCTGCAGACAAATTTCTGAAATTATTTCTCTGCCGGGAATCCCGCGCAGAAGTCCTGTATTCTCTGTCAAGAGTACATTATTCACCAGCAGGAAAAATGCTGCTGTAATAGTAATTGGAATCGTTGTAGCAAAGGCATCACGAATAGCTCCGATAAAACGATTGCTTGCGACTTTATTTGCATATAAAGCAATTTTTTCCCCTAAAGCTTCTTTGTTAAAAGCGCCGTCTTTCATCATGTGTTATTCCCCTTTTCTATTTTCAAATTTGATTAACTCTGCTGTCAATGATAGCCATTTCCCCGCTATACCAACCCAGACTTCCTTATAGGTGGCATTGTTAAACTGGGGCCAGTACGGCTGGTCCTCATCGCCAAAGGTCTGCATCCCAACCGGCATCTCTCCTGTCAATTCTCCTGAAGAAACAGAATACTGCTGTGGATAGTTATAACCTTCACCATATATCATCGATTGCCCAAATGGATTCTTACCTACCATCCATTGAAGCTGCTGATGCCCCATATCTACTAATTGCTGCTTTTCCAAAAGACGTCCCATCACTGCTGCACTTTTTCCCATTGAGAGCAGAATGCCATTGTTGCCGCGGAAGGAGAACCAGACAGGAAAGCGTTTTACATATAACCCTTCACCAATTTTTATTCCCTGCTGCAGCTGCTTTTGATAGCTGTCTTCTGCTTCTACGTCCACAAGTAAATGCTGTTTGTAAAAGCTTTCTTTTTCCTGCCACTCGTTCTCTTTATAGACACCGCTGGCATACATTGGATACGGATCAGTAAACTGACCAAGATATGCTAGATATCCTGCATACTCTTCTGCCCGCTCCCGCCATTCAGCAGAGTGTTGGTTGCCTACGACAGCTAGTACCTCTTCAAACGCCTGAGCATAGAGGTGCTCTCTCGCCTGATGATTGAAATGCTGAAAAACCTGATGACGTTCATCTCGATAAAACATTCCTTTCAAAATAGTGCCGTCATCTAACTGGATTCCCTCATGCTCCTGACATTCCAGAAGCTCTTCAAACCAGCCCGTCATTTGTTTGTAATAACTGCTGTCCGCTGTCAACTGATACATCAGCGCTGCAGTCCAAGACATCGTTGCTAAAAATCCGCTTTTAGACATGCTGTAGGTATGCTCCCAAAAGACAGGTTCATGCTTAAAGCCTGTTTGTTCAAATCCAGACAGTGCATGAAGATAATCTTCCTTCACCACCTGAAGCAGCTTTTCCCTCAATACATATTCTACCGGCAGTGTTTTAATTATTTTTGCCAGTAATCCTGTAATCAGGAAATTATCATAGGGGCTGTTGTGAATTCGAGGTAGAGCATCATCCATCGTGCCAATGCGATTGTCTGTCCAACGAGTAATTCCTGCACTGGTAATCCGATCCCCACTGTCTAAACGTGTTTTCAGGATAAAATCAATGCCCCACTCGCCTTCCTCCAGCAGCCGCAGATACAAGGATTCATTTTCCTGCACCGCTTCTGCGGCTTCGAAAAGACTTGCCGTTACTTCCGCAGTCTGGACCAATTGCTGTGACAAATCGCCAGCATCATGCCAGCCGCCGCTGAAATTGACTAACGCTCCTTTATACTCCACTGTCAAATCCTCATGACAAGTTCCATGGATACCATGTATAGGACAGCCGCAGCGCTCACAGAAAATAAAGTTTAAGGATTTCCAGATAGACGCTTCTTTCAGCGCAGTTACCTGACCAATTTGAAACGGCTGAGTCCTTACCTCACCAATTTGAAGATAGTATTCACCTTCATTTTGAACCTCTGAAAAGTCTAGCAAGCCAAATCGACCATTTTCTGTTTCAGCTGTTTGGATGTCCCCTTGGAAGACGATAGCTCCGGTTTTTGAATCGTTTAATATAAACCCCATTTCAGAAAAATCATCCCGATTAATAATAGCTGTTTTCGTAAATTGAGGATGATAGCCGATATGAGAAAACACAATTTCCCTATTAGGAGCCTGCCAGCCCTTGGCAGAAGTACTATGTTGATTTTTCTCCAAACGTACATTGCTGATGGTATAGCTTAGCTGCCCCGGAAGATTCATATAGGAACCATTTGCTCCGGAAAAAATTCGAATACCGATAACCGCTTCCCTCGGTAAATTGCTGATATCAAGCACATAGGTACTGACCGACTGTCCTTCTAAATTGATAACGTGGGTTCCTTCCCGATTGTAGATATCTGGAATCTTAATTTCACCGTCATTTTCCAGCGTAATCGTTACATAGGGATTGACGACATTCACACAAGCAGCTGAAATATCCAGTTTTATTTGGGTAAAATCCGTCCAATCTTCTCTGGTAAGAGGAAGATAAGCTTCGACTTCACCAAAGTTCACATAGTCGCCATCCTCAGGCGCCCCTTCCGCCCAAGAATCATAGCGCGTACTGCTAAACAAAGAAACTGAGTCGGAAGCGGTTTCAATCTCACCTCGCCCTCGATGCTGCCAACTGCGGTAATCATTAACTAATGCCCGCTGTGCCAGAATGACCTCTTTGTCCAGCTGCTGTTTTTCAAAGGACCAGGTTCTCTCCAAAGGAAGCGGCCGATGGATATAGCCGGAAGCTCTCAGTTCTTTTTCTAAATTATGCATTCTTTCTTTCTCCTTTCTGTTTTATAAAAACCAATGCTGCTGCTCCTTTCAAAGCCACGGCATTAGGATCAAGGGCTGTTACAGAAAAACCTTTTGTAACAAAACGGATTGTTTTCTCATTTAGAAACGTTACCAAATGATTCAAAAACCACCCGCTGTTCATCACACCACCGCCGAATACAACCGCTTCAGGATCGCTGACGCGAACCAGATTCATCGTCAATGCCGCCGCTGCCTGCAGCGCTTGATTAATTACCTTCTGTGCCAGCAAATCTTCTGCCTCATATGCTTGAATTAACGCTTGAAATGAGATCCGCTTGTTCTCCTCCTTCGCTGAAATCAGCGAACTCTCAGGATAATCAGCTGCCAGCTTCATCGTCTGATTATGCATGCCTAAACCTGAAGCAAACAGCTCTACACAGCCAGTCCGTCCGCAGGCACACTGCTCTTCACTGTTCATATCAACAACCATGTGACCAACCTCACCGGCATTGAAGTGTCCTCCTGTGATTAACCTGCCGTTTGTAATAATCCGTCCGGCAATTCCTGTACCAATATTGATGTAGACAAAATCTTTAACTTTTTTTCCCACTCCAAGCATATTTTCAGCCATGGCAGCCCCAGAAACATCGTTCGTTACCCAGCACGGCAAATGGAACAGCCCGCTTATCTCATCAGCAACAAAAATCTTTTCTGAAAGACCGGGGTGGATTTCCAGCCATTCGCCCTGTTCAGTATCAACACGACCAACTACACAAATCCCAATACCCACAAGCTTTCCGTGAAGAACGTGGTTATGTAAATAGTCTTTTATGGCCTCTTTTATTTTATCTACAGCAACCCGCTGGTTTTCTACATTCGAAGGATATTTTTCACTGGACAGAATCTCACCATTTTCGGTGACCTCCCCTACCAATATCTTTGTTCCTCCTAAATCAACAGCCAAAACAGTCTGCATCATTTTTACTCACCTCAGCAATCTGATAACGTTACCAAATAATTATATATTGATTTCGCTTACACGCTTATAATAACCTCACTCAAATACGTCTGTCAATACTTTTTAAAACATTTTAGAAACGTTACCAAAAATTCTTGATTTTTTTTCATACCTAACATACACTAAGAAGTGAGGAGGACCTTTCACATGAAAAAGAATATAACGATTAAAGAAATAGCAAAAAAAAGCGGTGTTTCTGTTTCAACAGTTTCCCGTGTTTTAAATAATCATCCATCTGTTTCTCCTGCTAAAAGAGCTAAGGTTCAGGCAATCATCAAGGAAGAAGGCTTTCAACCCAGTATGCTCGCCCGAGGCATGGTTTCAAATAAAACACGAACATTGGCAGTCGTTGTTTCAGATATTACTAACCCGTACTTCACTTCTCTTGTTTCAGAAATTGAACTTGCCAGTCAGGACCAAAACTATTCCCTGCTGCTTTTCAATACAATGACTGCAGGACACCAAAAAAAGGCAGACAGCAGCTTTACTGAGCGGGATACCTTCAACACCATTCTTGAAAAGAAAGTAGACGGGGTTCTGATTCTCGGAGGCGAAATCGACTTAGATGAACCCAATCCGGAATATCTACTGGCCTTGGAGCACTTGAATCAACAGGTGCCTGTGCTGATTGTCGGTCAAAAGCAAAAAGACTGTTCCTGCTCCTTTCTTGAACGTGATTTAGAAAAAGGTGTTTTTTTAGCCATGCAGCATTTATTAGCACTCGGCTATCGAAGGATTGGTTTTATTGGCGGAGAACCTGGCGTTAAAATTACCACTCAGAGGGTTCAGGCATTCGAAAAGGCACTTTCACTATACAGCACTTTTGATTCCTCTCTGCTTTACTTAAGCGATTTCTATACTGAGGATGGGTATCAAACCATGACAGAAATCATCCGACAAAAAGAAATGCCTGATGCGGTTCTAGCTATCAATGATCGAGTGGCTGTGGGTGCTTTTCGGGCATTGGCGGATCACGGACTTTCCTGTCCAGATGATATCGCCATTGCCAGCTGCGATAGCTTTCCAGATGGAGAGTATCAGATTCCCCGCATCACAACAATCAATCAGCATAACCAAATATTAGGACAGCTAGCCGTTAAACGACTGCTGAAGCTAATCAACGAGGAGCCGCTTGGTTCTATTGAGCTGCATTCGCCAGATTTGATTATTCGCGAGTCCTGCGGCATTAGAAAGGGTAGAACAACGTAATGGAAAAACACTTAATCTTTATGGATATCGATGGCACACTAGTTGACCGGGAACAAAATATCTCTCAGAAAACCAGAACTGTCATTACTGAGCTGCAAACCGAAGGTCATCAGTTTTATGTTGCCACTGGGCGCAAATATTCTTCGGCTCTCCAAGTCGCTCAGCGGCTAACCCTGCAAACTCAGGTTGTAGCATCAAACGGCAGTATTTACTCAGTAAATGAAACACTGCATAAAAAGCAGCTATCAAAAGAAGCACTGGCGCTAGTTTATGAAACAGTAACTGCTTGTCAGCTGCCGATGTTTTTCTTTGGAGAACATACCGTTTTTTACACAGAACAGCTGCCGGAATACTTGCAGAGAAATGATCAGTCCCGCATTGCTAATGGAGAAGAGGATTTTCTGTTCGTTGATTCTCTAGACACTTTAATGTCTGTCAGCACACGGATCGTTAACGGCATTGTCATCGCTGACGAACGGGAATCAGAACTCGATGCTATTCGGGAAATACTCTTAAAAAGTAATTTACTTTCTGTTTCCTCCTCCCATCCAAACAATATCGAGCTGATTCCCAAAGGAGTAAATAAGGCCACCGCCATCCAACAAATTCAAAAAAGCCTAGCGGTTCCTCAAAAACGGATTATCAGCTTTGGCGATGGTCTGAACGATTTGGAAATGCTGCAGGCCTCCGGCGTCAGTGTGGCGATGGGAAATGCTGTTGATCAGCTAAAAAGCCAGGCGAAATATGTAACCGGTACAAATACAGAAGATGGCATTGCCAACTTCCTAATCAACTATTTTAATTAGGACTTGCCTAAAATGATTGAGAAATGACCATTTCAGACAGTCCCTAGTACAAAGGAGTCCATGAACATGACAAAACCCACAATGCTTTCTTATATTTTAGAAGAACAGGACAAGCTGACAAACGCAATTAAAAGCTATCCTAAAAATATTGATCAGGCGATCCAAGGTCTGAGCTTAACTGCTGATAACTGGCTGGTTCTGGGAACTGGTTCCAGTATCAATGCAGCCAAAAGCGCCAAGTATTATATCGAGGCTGTTGCCGGGGTGAAGCTGGCGATCGAAGAGCCCTACAACTTTACTCATTATGAAAAAATTGATCCTGAGCTGCAGGTCGTTTTAGGTATTTCCCAGAGCGGACAAAGCACTTCAACCATTGAAGCTATGGCTAAGGTAACCGCCCATCATTCCGTTCATACAATGGCAGTTACCAGTATTCCAGACAGTGAAATCACAAAAGTTACTACGACTACATTAGATATTCTATCCGGTCGTGAACGAGTAGGCTATGTGACCTTGGGCTTTTCGGCAACTGTACTGGCACTGATGCTTTTAGGTCTTAGAATCGGTGTTAAGAAAGGCTTAATTTCCGAAGAACAAGAGCTTGCTGAATTGGATGAGTTCCTTGAATTGACCAGCCGCTTTAATCAGTCAATTGAGCGTGCGACAGCTTTCTTTGAGCAGCACCGTCAGGACTTTCAACAAGCACCGCGCTTTACCTCTATTGCCTATGGTCCTGCTGTCGGTACAGCAAAGGAAATGGAGACAAAATTTTCAGAAACCATTCGGGTTCCTTCTCAAGGGGTTGAACTTGAAGCCTTTATGCATGGACCTTATCTAGAAATCAATCCGGAGCACCGCTTATTTTTCCTTGATACGCCGGCAAGGCCTGAAATTATTGAAAAAGCAGGACTTTTAAAAGCCTACGAGCAAAAACATACTTCTCATGTCTTTACAATTTCATTACGCTCTGAGGCTGCAGCAGACAAACATACTTTAGCCCTAGGAAACTGCAAAGATGAACGCAAGGCTCCTTATCTAGCGATTATTCCTTTTCAAGTGTTCTGCTGGTATATTTCCAGAGAAAAAGGAATCGATATTACTCAGCGCATCTTTACTGACTTCTCACAAGCAGTAAAAAGCAAGACAACCGTTCAGGATTATGTATAAGTCCAATCTATAAAAATAGAATAAACTCCGTTCAAAGCAAAAATACCTTTACAATCGTTCGTCAAGGATCAGCTGTTGTAAAGGCGTTTTTGTGCTCCAAGCAAAGAAAAACTAAGCCATCCGCAGGATAGTCTTTCATCAATAAGTTTGACTTAGAAATCAACCTGTAGACGGATTTCAAAATTTCTGTACATGATAAAATAGCTCTTGTCTTACCAATACGTGTTTGAGATTTCAACGGCACACAAGAATAACTGTCTCGAAATTTTCAGCCCCCCCCCAAAGAAAGAGAGGAATTTTATTTATGAAATTAGTCAAAGGATTAGCAGGGTTACTAGCAGCAGGAGTTATTCTATTAGGAGGACTGGTTTTGTTTACCAGAAATTCTTCCGGTGAGCTTGCAGGAATCGTTGATCGTTTCAATCCCCTTGTTTCCGAAGGCGAAGTATACGTAAAAACCAAAGAAGCCGATGAGATTAACGGCTATGGAACCGCCCGGTATATCCAGAAAGCAGCTGATGAAAATGGTAAAACAAGAGAAGTCGATTTCAATGCCATTAGCGAATTAACCACTGGAAAATACTTAAAGCTGTACAACAAGGGCGCGTACATTGAAACTTACGAAGAAGTAGCCAGAGAGGCTGTCCCGGAAAAAGCATTAACTACGATTGAATAATAATAAACCACCTAAGCAAAAACTGGTTCAGCCTTTGCTTAGGTGGTTTATTTAGTTGTGAAGAAGGGCTTTTTTTGATGCATTGTGAAAGGATAAATTTGTTTAAAACTTCTCCCCCTATCAAGACTTTCCTGTTATCTATGAACATCTAACACTTTCTATTAATTACGCCGCAAAATAAAAAGAGTTTCTATGCTATTTTTTTAAATACTCCCTCGTATAAGGTGTCTCCTCTATTATCAACTCATCACCACTTTTTCTAATTATTAATGTAGCTTTAGACATAGTTTCTTGATCGTTTATAAGACCATTTGGTTTTACATCACTCGGTTGAAGAAAACCACATTCATTATAACTTAGACTAAATCGTTGTTTTTCTAATTTATTAATTGATAACTTATTCTCTCTACAATAGTCACTAACAAACTCTATTGCTAAAGCTTTCTGCAGTTCTTCTTCCATCTTCCATTTATCTATTTTTTTCATTTTCATTCTCCTATACTAATTGAATCATTCGCCATTATCTAATGATTTAAGTAATTCTTTTCCCATTTTCCGACATTTTTCCCACTCTTCAGAATTTTTAACAGCATCGTCGTCCCATAAATCTTTGTCTAGTCCCATCTGTTCTAGCATGAGTTTGATTTTGCTCATTAACTCCATCTGCTTCTTTGTTATCCATTCATGTTCATATAATATTTCTGCTCTCACAAAATCTGTATACAAAAAATCAGAAGCTAATTCATCAGAGAGAACTGCATTTTTTAAATGTTGACTTTGCTTATTAAAATCACTTGAAAAAAATTTTATTCCCCCAATAAAAAAATCATATATCTTTGATAATTCTTCTATATCGTAGTTCATACTTTTAACACCTTTCAATAGGGTACATCCCAATTCCCAAATCTTTAAAGTCAATTTTAGCTCGACTACTTCCCTTGCTCTTCGACACTAGCTAAGTCACTATCAATAGATAATTCGTGTAACTTCCAGTCTGTTCGCTGATTCATTTCCAATCTTCCAATAACGAGTCCACTCTTTCTTTTTCCACTGGTTTTGCATTATTGTATTGTTCCATTTGCCCCAAGGCTTTTAATCCAGCTGTACCTATGTGACTTAATAAATAGCCATTGGCATAAAACTTATCATCATCTTTAAATGACATTTCCAACAAATATTTTTTTACCTCACAAGTATCTATACTATTCATCGAAATATATCCAACAATATGATACATCAGTAATGTATCTTCAATCGTTAAATAAGCTTCAATTTCCTTTGTTGACAACTCTTTATTTCTAAGTTGCTCTAATATTTTATAGGTTGATTTCAAATCTATCTCTCCTCATTTGAAAAAGGCTTTGATGTATTCCGTATTGAATGACGTTATCACTAAATATTCTCATAACCGTGGGTCGCTCATACTTAGAACTAAAATGAAATCCATCTTTGTGACATAAATTTTTATCCCGGTTTCACGTAATTATAAATATGGCCTCTTTCCAACTCACTAAACAATAAGCCCTTTTCCAATCTGTATTTGCTGTGATACCAATCAAAATGAATACCATCAGCTACCGAATGACTATACTCAAATCCTGTTTCAAGGATTTCACGTTCTATGGATTCAACAGTCATCGCCTTCTTTTCATTTTCAATCATCATTTTTTTAAGATCACCGCTGAAGTTAAGTGTTGAGAGTATCCCACCTTTTTTCAACACTCTGTACGCTTCCTTAAAAAGAATCGACGCCATCGAATTTTTTGATTCTTTATCTTGAATATGAACGATATCATAAAGCAAAATCACATCTATACTATTATCAGGAAAATCAAGCGCTGAAGCTCCATTTGTATGAATAGTTTTGATGTTATGGATTGCATATCTCTGTTCTTTTTCCTTGATCCACTTCAATGCTTTCGCGTCACAATCTACTGCAAACACTTCGCCTGTTTGTTCTAATGCCAGCGAGCAGCCAATTGTATAGTGCCCATACCCGCAACCGAAATCAATCACACGTGCATCTTTTTTCATACCAACCTTTTGCATTAATGATTTGCATGTTGTTGTTTCCCAAGCTAAAACCTGTCCGTGAATCCCTTCCTGTTTTTCTTCGTTATTATCAATAGATTCAAGGGTAAATGAAGTGGGTGCACCTAAGCCTATATCTTTTTTTATTTTACTGATAATATGCAGATAGAAGCCATCCATCTTACAGAGTAGATTACATATGTAAGTTTTATCATTAATTGTTACACGTACCTTTTGTGTTGTCTCCTTCTCTAATCCTGCAGCTGCTTCAGCAGGTATCTTCATCAACAATCGGCCACTATCAACAGCCGGTATTACAGCATCAAATGTTATTCTCATTTAACTTTCCCTCTCCTCTTTTCTTAAAAACCGTCTAATCTGGTGATATTATCCATAAATTTTCATCAAGTCCCTACCTCATCGTACATAACGATCCACGCCGTCTTCTTTCAGTTTGCACTTGGACTAGCCAGCTGCTTGTTATCTCAGTCAAACCAATATTCAAAGCTGGCTTTAGAGCATTCGGTTCTGGAAACAGCTTAGAAGAAAACGCATGGATGGACAATCACTTCTGTTTTAAATAACCAATACTGAATTTTATAAGAAATCATCACTCAATGTGGTTGAAGGTATTGATTTTTTTATGAAAGTAATGTGGATATCTTAATTTTTATGTATTAAAAGGTATTAGCTTTTGATTCGCTAATACCTCCTCAATAACATTAGAAATTTGTTAAATACTAATTCCATTAATAGAAAAACACTGCATTTTTCGTACAATAATCACAAGTTGTTTTTTTAGCCATTGGCAGCTTGATTAACAAGTGATAGAGTGTCTTTTTTATTAAATACTAATCTTATATTTTGATTCAATTCTTTTTAATAAGGTATCTTCATTTCCATAGCTATTGCCAATCCGCTCTGTTAAATCTTGTCCATACTCTTCTCTAATTCTATTATCCCATTCCAACATACACTTATTAACTCCTTCATGTTGTTTAACAGAACATCTTACAATTAAAGGATATATCCAATCTACATTATCGCAATCAATACAAATAAAATATTGTCTATTTTCTTCATAGCTGATAAAAAGATTTTCTGCATTATTCTTTTCCTTAAACTTAAATACTTTTTGTAGTTTATCATTATCATATTTTATTCCCATAATTTGTGATAGGTCTGTCATTATTTCAAAAAGATAATCATTTGCGAAATATATTTCGTATTGATACATATTTAACCTCCAAATTATTTTTTGTATTTTATAACAAAATTTATATTAGGAAATATTCGTTCAAGTTAATTAATAAGTACCTGTATACTATTCAAAGCTTTACTAACTAATGCCAATCAGATGGCATAATTTTTTCCTATATTACTAAAAATCTGATGGTTCTGTATATTCAATATGGTCATCTGATAAACCTTCTGGAAACTGTTCTTTTGGATATTCTCTTTCTAAAAGTTCGTTAAAGTTTTTTATTGTTTCACTCAATGCTTCCTGCTGAGTTTTACCAAAACCAACAGCAGACTCTGGGTAATTATCATCAGACCTCAATTTTATATTAATATCTGTATAACCAGAGAAAGTGCCTGATTTATCTTCATAAATTTTTACTTTCATTTTACCAAACGGAAGAATTCCTATCATCCAAATATTATATTCACCAACACATCGCTCAATTTTTGAAACATTCTTTAAAGATAACTTTTTCCACACAACTTTACTCTCCTTTTTATTGTTTTCCAAATAATATTATCTTTCCTATTGGTTTATGAAAATCAATGTATTTACCATTTTTGTAATACCTTACTATGTTAGAAATTGAAATATTACTCAAGTGAATTGTCATTTAAATCACTAAACCTTTTTTATCATATTAACGTTTTTCCAAACACTTATTATACTAGTAGAAAAAATTTAAATTTCTGTAGAATAAATATAGCTTTGTTAACAACTAGTAATTGTATACTCTCTATCAAGGATTTCTGATTTGACTGGTAATCCAGTAACAGAGTGCCATTTTGTATGTTTATTTTTTTAATGCTTTCTCAGCATATAAAATATCAACAGATAAATCTAAATCTGAAAATTTTTTCTCTAACTCTTTGAGTAAACTAATAAATTCTTTGCTCTGCAAGTTCTCAGAAATATCTTCAAAAACCTCACTTATCCATTCTATTTGCTTTCTCGAAGCCATTGCTAAATATTCATTTGTTTCTTTTTTATTTTTTGAAAAAATCTCGATTAATTCTTCCCAAATTCTGTTAACTTTTGGCTCATCTGGTAATAATTTTATTCTTTCTTCTAGTAATATTTTTACTTTTTCTGAATTGATCATTTCAAAACCTTCCTAACCTAAATTAAAATCTTCATTTTATTTGGAATTATTGTTGAAAGTTTGTCATTTTTTTCATTCATGTAAAATATTTCTAATTATATTTTTCTCTAATATAGCTTTCAAACAGCTACTTTGCCAAATCTCAATCCTTAGTCGTCTAATATTATGCATGCATTTCTATTAGTTAAGGGATTCGCGTTTTTTATGCTAAAGCAATCCAAACAGTCCTACTATCTTTGATTGCATTATTTAATATTCCACAAATTATTTTTAGAATTAATTTAGACTATATATATCTCAACTCGTTTATATCTAAACCTTGAAATTGATTTAGTGTACTTTTTTATCTTTTATTTCCCAAAGGCTTTCCTCGTACCAACCTGAATCAAGATGATAATATAAAGCTAGCCCTTCCCAACCATGTGCTGTGGGTTGAATCAATTCTATAATGTCATTATTGTCAACCTTGTAATCAAATTTTTTTATTTAACACTTTTAGTTATTAAAACTCCTCCTAAAGTATTTTTCAAATCCAACCTATCACAAATTGCATTTACCATTTCTTTTTCATTATCAACACTGATATGTTTATCAATTTCATCTCCATTTTTTACAAAAAAGACGATGAAGTCAGGTAATGCATAAACTTTTCTAAAAAAATTAAGCAGTTTATTATCAATTAATTCCGACTTTTCTTTATTAACAGCCCACTCCAAGTCTTTAATTAGCTCATGCTCACCTAATAATCTAAATCCAATATAGTTATCAGTTATCTCAGCATTGTTCATAAATAGGGCATATGATTTTTTAAAAAAATTTATATCCTCTTTTTTCTTGAAAATTAATTCTTCATTAAATGAAAATTGCTGTGGATCTTGTGAAAACCATTCATTCCCCCAATGAACAAGTATTTCAGTTAATCCCAAAGCAATAATATATTCCTCTTTGATAAATAAATCCACCGAATATTCCATAACACACCACCTCTTTTTTTATTTTGGAAAATGGAATGTTTCCACTCCTCCACGTATCCAACGTTTTTGAACCCAATCGTAAGTAAAAACATGTTGATGAACATCAGGATGATCTTGGGGTTGTCCATGATTTCCCCAATGCACTTCACTTAAGGGTACATCATACCCATCCACTTTTAGCCATGATCCATTAAATTCAGCTGTCTGTATACTTCACCAGTTTTAGAACTAGCTTTCCCGCCCAAAATAGTGTGAGGACGACCTTCTGCTAGAGGATCTGGTAAAGGTATTTCATTTCCCACCTCACCATGCTTATTAAGAGGAATAGGATTTCCGTCTATATCTTTTGGATAATCATATGGAGAATCGTCCACTGTCCCACTGACTTTCTCATATGATATATTCTCTTTTATTACCTGATCACCAGTTTTCTTATCCTTCAACACCACATCGTCCACAGTCAATGGATGTCCTGCATAATACGCTGCGATACTCACCTGAGCAATACTGCTCAATACGATGGACCAACTCTGGATTTTTTCTTATCTATATTTTAAAAAGGCTAAAGCACTGCCAAAAGACAGTGCTTGGATACAACTATAAACTATAAACTATAAAAAACAGCATATCAACAAGTAGCTAATTCTACATAACTTAAGTAACAACTTAATACCCCAATGATTCAAGTAATTCTTTTCCTATTTCTCGACATTTTTTCCACTCTATAGAATTTTTCACAGCAGCATCACTCCATAAATTTTTCTCTAAACTCATCTGCTCTAATATGGATTTAATTTTTTTCATTAAATCCATTTGCGTTTCTGTTATCCATTCATTTTCACATAATATTTCTGCTCTCACAAAATCCGTGTGCAAAAAATCGGAGGCTAATTCATCAGAAAGAGCTGCATGTTTTAAATTTTGGCTCTGCTTATTAAAATCACTGGAAAAAAATTTCATTCCATTGATAAAAAGTTCATATATCTTCGATAATTCCTCTATATCATACCTCATAATTTTATCACCTTTCAATATGGTAAGTCTTAACTCCTAATTTTTTGAAATCCAGTTCATATCTGCCATTAGAGTAAATTCTTACAACTGGTTCATTTGGAGCAGAAACCTTATAATATGGAAACTCACCATGATGACCTTTTCCCGGATGATATTGAACATAGCGTGAACTTCCACTAGTTCCAACTGGCGGATTCATACTATATCCTCCCCCTTCATCAAAAGAGATTCCGGCATATCTTCCATCTTTTAGCGGAGTAACTGTCCACCCCTGATTTTTTAATAAATCGACAATATCCTTAGGATTTTTTTCCAAGTAAAAAGCTTGGTGTATCAAAAATTTCATCAATAGTAACTGGATTTTTCCATCTAACATTATCAATTCCATACTGTTCTTTAAAATAATTATTCCAATCGTTCCCAGATACTGGATTTTCTGCACCAAAATCTGTTTTAGTGTTAACAGTTCCCTTATCCTTCAACACCACATCATCCGCAGTCAACGGATGTCCTGCATAATACGCTGCGATACTTACTTGAGCAATACTGCTCAATACGATGGACCAGCGCTGGGCTTTTTCTACATCAGTTAGAGGACGTCCAGTGTCGTAATCCACCCCTTCACGCAGTTCTATGGCTAGGCGGCTCATTTGATCTATATCGTTGCCCCGCTTAATTTCACGCCCATACAAATCAAATTCTTTTTCCGCCCATTCCCTATAGGCTTCGTTTACCTTATAATCATCCGCTGAAATATACGGTGGATTTTCCAGCCACATCCAGCTTTTCATTCCATATAAATCAACCTGAACGTATCTTCTGGTTTTCAGCTTCTCATCAAGGTCCATGCCTTCTTCTTTTAGTTTGCGCTTGCGCCAGTCGGCTGCCTTTTCTGCAATCGTTGTCGCCCAGTCCATATTCATACGGGACATATCAAAGACACCGTATTCTGCATTGTAGGCACTGCCGCTTTTGATTTGCGCCAAACCAGTATTCACCGCTGCCTTTAGAGCATTCACTTCTGTAAACAGCATAGAAGAAAACGCATGGAAGGTCAATCACTTTTGTTCCCAGTGACCAGCACTGAGTTTATTAAGAGAGCAATATAAATATCTTGTTTTTTTACATACCAAAAGGTATCAGCTTTTGATTCGCTAATACCTCCTCAATAACACCAAAAAATTTGCTAAATACTAATTCTATTAATAGAAAAACACTACACTTTTGTAAAATAAATACAGCTAGCATTTTTGTTATCCATTGATAACTTAAGGACATCTAATAGTAAAAAGAATTATTTACCTAATAAAAAATCTAACTCTTCGTTTGTCCATTTTTGATGTATCAATTTCTTGATTTCATCAGACAATTGCAAAATTTCTTTCCATTCTGATGCTGTTTTTACTGCTTTTACATGCCATAAAACTTCTCCTCTTTCGAGTTCTAAAAGCTTTGTTTGTAGCTGTTTACTTAGAAGAGAAATATTTCTATCAATTATATCATTTTCTTCTAATACTTCCCGTGTATATTGACTAAAAGAAGCTGGATAATCAATCGCTAATTCTTCAAATATTTGATGTTTGATTTCTTTATCTTCTAAATTAATTATTTTCATACCTAATCTATTTAAAGAAGAAAGGTAGTATTTAAAAGACTGTTCTATTGTTAGTTTTTTCATTTATCTCATCTCACTTATCTCTTAGTATGATAGTTGCTTTGTCATCATGTGTACGTATATACGTATCATCAACTAGCTTGACTCTTCCCGTAGAGCCTTTTATCCAACTGAGCCAAATCAAATTAACTCCCTTATCTACTAACAGTTAAAATAGACAAAGCGCACTTACCTCAACTGGTAGAAACACACTTTGCTTATAAAATATTTATACAGATGACGAAGTTCAATATATACCTTTCCTATTTCACCCTCAGAATCTATTAAACTGGTAAGCGAGACCTAAATTTTTCATCATAAACTAGCTTGTGTCTGACAACTAATCAAATACCAATTGTTCTAAAATAGTTTCGATAAACTTTCATCGTTTTCAAAGCTAAAAGCTCATTAAAATCTTTATTATGAAAAAGCACCTAGCACTATGTTCTTTTCTTCATCATTCAACAAATCAAAATACTCTGTAGTACCTAATTCTCTTAGTGTTGCTATCGCAACAAACTTGATAGTTACTCCAGGCAATCCCTTAGTTAAAGCTATATCTTTTCCAGTTGCTATTTTTGTTATTTTTTCAATAAGCAATATATCTTGAATTTTGTTTTCTGCAATTACCGAAAGGGTATTATACAGTACACCATCATTATCATGTGATAAATAATTAAATAAATCTTCAGTAGAGTATTCACCACTTTTTAGTTTCTTATCAATTTTATACCACGGTTCCATAAAGTATCTTCCTTTCAAGTTTTTAATATCCTAAAATGGCTTTTCTTTCTATGTAAATAAAGGTATTAGTTTTTAAATTACTAGTACCTTTCGTCAAACTAATTCAAGACTTTATCAATTGATTACCCGTCTCATGATAAAATACCTTTTTATTTCTACATTTATCTTTCTACAGAAGTTCTATCTGGAAATTTCCCGTCTTCTCGATAAAGTATCTGTCCTATTCTTTGAGTTGCCCATTGTACATACATTTTATCCGGAATTTTTTCATCATCAACTTTTTGCAAAAGAAATGTTTTCTTTTCGATTTTATTATATTCAATTTTTCCTAATCTATTTTCATTAGGACCAATACTATATACAACTCTTTTTTCGTCTTCAAAATCCTTAACCATTAACATATAAATTGCCATATCTTCTTATTCCTCCCAAGGTATCCATGTTCTACCTGATTCCACCAGTTTCATGAACAGCCCCACTAGTTCCCTTATCCTTCAACACCACATCATCCACAGTCAACGGATGTCCTGCATAATACGCTGCGATACTCACTTGAGCAATACTGCTCAATACGATGGACCAGCGCTGGGCTTTTTCTACATCAGTTAGAGGACGTCCGGTGTCGTAATCCACCCCTTCACGCAGCTCTATGGCTAAGCGGCTCATTTCATCTATATCGTTGCCCCGCTTAATTTCACGCCCATACAAATCAAATTCTTTTTCCGCCCATTCCCTATAGGCTTCGTTTACCTTGTAATCGGGAGTGGGACATAA
This sequence comes from Enterococcus sp. LJL51, assembly GCF_054871795.1. NCBI lineage: Bacteria > Bacillati > Bacillota > Bacilli > Lactobacillales > Enterococcaceae > Enterococcus > Enterococcus sp. LJL51. Next base: position 228,500 of record NZ_JBTXLW010000005.1, read on the forward strand.
TCCACTCTCAAAAAGAAAATAAGCTCGATTTTGATGATGAATGTCAAAATCGGGCTTGTTTTTTTTTCTTCCCTTCTCTTTCTCTCCATATATTTTCCTAATTTTCTTAGATTTAGTGCCATGAGAGCCAAACCAACATCAATCTTCGCTCCTTGTTTTCCACGTAAATGGAAACGATGGAACGCCAAATGAGCCTTTAGATGCCCAAACACTGGTTCTACATCGATTTTCCGTTGTCGATAAATCGAACCTGTTTTTTCATCTGAAAGCTTCTTCTTGCATTCTG